>BQJX01000407.1 GCA_021604925.1 Gemmatimonadota bacterium | reverse complement strand
GCCGCCCCGTGGGCCCAGTTGGACTGGGCGCTCGCGCTGCGCGCCCTCGGACGTCGCGGGGAGGCCCGAACCCATCTGCAGGAAGCGGCCGCCACCAATCCCGGCCTCACGGCGACCACCGGGCTGGTTCTGGCCCGCCTGCAGGAGGAAGAGGGGCACACCGATCAGGCGCTGGAGAGCCTGTCCCAGTCGCTGGAAGGAGGGGTGGCGGACTTCCTCGCGTGGACACGGCTTGGCGATCTGCTCCTCCAGGAGAGCGAAGAAGACGCGGGAATCCAGGCGTACCGGGCCGCCCTGGAGCTGTTTCCGGGATTCCCGCCCGCCGTGGATCGTCTGTCGCGGGCGCTGGCCGCGCGGGGGCGGTGGGAGGAAACGCCCGCTCCGGTCGAGGGCTCCGGGGAATGGGACCTCCCCGGGTGGACCTGGGAGCGCCTGCTGGATGGGGACTTGCCCTTCTACGAGACAGTGGCGGACCGCGCCACGATACCCCTCACGGATCCGCGTCGGTTCGTGCTGGCCCTGGTTCAGCTGAGATCCGGATTCCCGGCGGGTGCGCTGGGGTGGGCCGAGCCGGGGGGCGGACCGCTGCTGGAGACGGTCCGGGCCCAGGCGCTGGAAGCGGCCGGACGTCCGGAGGACGCGGCGGAAGTCTGGGAAGCGATCCTGGCCACGGGCCTGGAATCACCCATCGCGCGGGAGCGGCTGGCGCTGCTCTCCTACGATCGGGACCCGGAGCGGGCGGCCCAGCACTGGTCGGCGCTGTTTGCGGGCCGTCCGGGCCGCGCGAGGGCCCGCCTGCGGCAAGCGCATCGCATGGAGGAGGCCCAGGACTGGCAGGGAGCCCTGGAGGCGTATCAGGCCGCGGCCACGGGGGACTGGCTGTCGGCGAACGAGCGTCGGAGCATCCGGCGGTCCGTGGCGGATCTCGAGTCGGAGCTGCAGGACGCGGATGAAGCGCGGACGGACGCGGGGTAGGCGGGGGACGGAGCGGTGGCGGTCGCGGAACCGGAGGGTGACGCGACGCCTAGTCGCGATGCTCCCGAGACTCCACTCGGAGCTCTCCGAAGTCCGACAGAATGCGATCGAAGAGCGCGGTGGCATCCCCCATGTCCACGAAGTGGGGATGGAATCCCAGATACACACTGCTTCCCGTTCGCCCCGGGCCGTTCAGTCTTGCCACCGCGACCGGGTTCTCTCCACCCTTCCGGTCGTAAAGAACCATGGCATCGTCCGTCGGAACCAGGTCGACATCGTAGAAACCGAAGCCTCGCGTCTGGGTCCCTTGGGGCCAGCGCAGCGGATCGAAACGGAGATCCGGATACCCGGGAACCCGCGACGTGGCCCCGGGCATCGGCACGAACTCCTCACGCTCGGGGGGGTGGTGGACAAACCCACCAACGGAGCCGCCCACCGCTGCCAGTCCGAATCCGTCCAGGGCGAAGTGGCGGAGTTGCGTGGGATGCTCTTCTGTCTGCGAGAAGACCAGTGGATAGCCCTCCCTATAAGCCGCGGTGCAATTCCGGCTGTCTCGAAACGCCGCCATTGCGTGTGACGGCCAGAACCCGGAGAGCACGAGGTTTCCGCCCGCGGCATGCCAACTCGCAAGCGTCAAAAGAAAAGCCGGGTCCTGGTAGAGGGCTGTCCTCAGGACGGAGGCCTCCGCCCCGAAGGAGCTATCCGTGCCCAGAAACCAGATCACGGTGGACGCCTGTGCCAGCTGGTTCGCCGTGGGCGGAACGGATCCTCCGGTGGCGTGCCGTTGGTAGAGTCGGGAGGACAACCAGGCGTCAATGTGCGCGGCCTCGATGATCTCAAACCCCGGAGGAACCTGCCGGGGCGAGTCCGGGTTTGTGTCCTGCACGACCAGTACTCCGCGCCCGGTCGGAGCCACGACATCGAATTCGAAGTCCACCGAGGTTTGGTACCCGGCGGAGTCCGTCGCCCGAACCGAGAAGGTGTGCGGCCCCACCGCGGGCGCCCAGCGCTCGTCCTCGTTCTCGGGGTAGGACTCGTTCGCGGAGAGGGTCCAATCCTCCGTGCCGTCGATCCTCCATTCCGTTGTCACGATCGGAAGGAGTGATCCTCCCGGCGACGCCTCCCACGAGAAACGAAGCTTGGGGACAAACAGGGTCCTCCGCCCGGCGGAATAGGGAGTGGAGCAGGTCCCCACATTGGTCCAAACCCTGGTGTGAGGATAGGAGAGCGAGCTGCGGACCTCAAAGACCAGGAAGTTCATGGGGGCTTGGAGCGCCGAGACATGTCCGTCCGCGTAGACACTTCGCACTCCGAAGATGTAGCGCGAGTTCTCCAGCTCGGGCGTATTCGGGAACTCGACGGTACTGACCACGCCCCGAGTCCACATGGGCGTGCCGGTTCCGGGCCGCTCGGTGGCGGTCTCCAGCCACGCGACGAGTTCCGCGAGAGTCGGGTACGCATGGCCGGTGTCCGCGGTGTACTCGTTGAGATTGGTGAGTGCCCACTCGTATGCGATGGCCGGCGGGTCCGGCTCCCACTCAAACCAGACGTGCGAGCCCCAAAGGCCCAGCATGATCGGGCCGGCGATGATCTGGGGGGCCGAGTCCGCGAGTCGCAAGGTTCGTGACGGAGGCCCGGAGAGAGTCCGGTCGTCTGCGCAGCCACCGGACAGAAGGGCGAGCGCCAAGACACAGAGGAGCCGCATGATCCCTCCAAGGATCGGTTCGGCGAACTCTCCAGTATTGGCGACAAGACGCTCAGAAATCAAGGGGGCGCGCGGCGATTGCCGGTCGGGGCCAACTGGGTAGGCGGGAGTGAACTAGGCGGGGGGGAAGTGGTGCCGGTGGCCGGAATCGAACCGGCACGGCCCGCGAAGGCCGGCGGATTTTGAGTCCGCTGCGTCTACCAATTCCACCACACCGGCCCGGCGGATCGACTTGCGGGTGGTGGAGCTGAGGGGGATCGAACCCCTGACCTCATGACTGCCAGTCATGCGCTCTCCCAACTGAGCTACAGCCCCACTTGCCCACAAATGGACGCAGAAGAGTATCGACGGTCGCCTTGGGGGTCAAGCGTCAACCCGCCCCGCGAGCCCGTCTCGCCGCGATTCCCGCCCCGCGACCGAGCCGCGGGCTCGAATCCCGCCTCACCGCCTCACGGCCTCACCGAACCAGCGCGCGAACCCTCTGCTCCGCCGCCTCGGACCAGCCGGAGATCACCTCCACCACCAGGCCTGCCTCATCCACGAGGTAGGTGAGGGGGATGAACACCTCCTCTCCCGAGAAGATGTGCGGATAGACAGGCTCCTCCGTGGTGAAGACCGGGTAGGTCACGCCGAGCCTCTTCGCGGTCCGGGCCACCTGCTGCTGGGACGCGCCCGTGTCCACACTCAGTCCGATCACCGAGAGTCCCTGCCCCAGCTCCTCGCTCAGCGCCTGCAGCGCCGGCATCTCCTTGCGACACGGAACACACCACGTGGCCCACAGGTTGACCAGGGTAAGGGAGCCGGACTGCCGCGCCTCGTCCAGCGTCACCGCGCCGCCCGACGCGTCGGTCAGAGCCAGGTCCGGGAACCGGTCGCCCCGGTTCACCCGGAGCTTGGAGGCCATGGTCTCCTCGGTGCCCGGGGGTTCCGGCAGCGAG
>BQJX01000406.1 GCA_021604925.1 Gemmatimonadota bacterium | reverse complement strand
ATGCAGACGAAACCGACGCCGAGCGTCGCCAGGAAGCGTGATGGCAAGGGAACCTCGTGGGTCTGGGGCTCGGGGGGCCCCAAGGATAGCGGGTTCCGATGTCGGGGCGCAACCGCGGTCGAGGACCGACCCACTACCCGGGGAGCCGTCCTACGACGCGACCGGGGTGAGATCCTTCTCGAGCACGATCGCGTTGTGACGATCCAGGATCCGGAAGCGATGGATGCGATCCACCTGATCTCCATCCGACTGGATCACCGCGTTCTCGCGCGGACGCCCCGCATCCAGCACCGTGATGGTGGCGCGGCCGTCGTGGACGGTCACGCTGATGGAGAGGTCGCCGTCGCCGGGTTCGAAGCCATCCGCCAGGATCTGCCCCAGCGCCGCGTAGCACTCGCGCAGCAGTCCGTGGGCGGTCTCGGGAGGCGCGCCTCCCCCTTCCAGGCGGGCCCGGGTGTACGCGCACAGCGGGGCCAGGCTCAGGGCCCGCGCCGGCATGCGCAGCTGATTGACGCGCTGCCCGCGATCGGACGTGCACCGCTGCCGCATCTCGTCGTACTCGCGGATCACGGAAACGGCTTCCGCCAGGCCGGGGCGAGTGGCCACGCGGTGGGCACCACCGTCCAGGTTCAGCGCCGTGAGAAAGTCCCCGCCTGCGCCGTAGGTCACCACGCTGAGTCCAAGACTCTGCAACTCGTCCACAAAGCCCAGCACGGCGTTCGTGGTCTCTTCCGTGGACCCCGAGACATCGGTCAGGTCCAGCGCGATTCCGGAGACCGGATAGCGCGCCAGGCTCCGGGCCAGGCCCGTCGCGTCCCGGCTGAACTGCCTGGCCGCCGCCGGGTAGGAGAGGTTCCAGATGACGAATCCGGAGTCCCCCTCGATCGAGGTGACTCCGATGGGGAGTTGAAACCCGCTGGGGGCCTTGCGATTCATGCTGTTTCTCCGCGACGACGATCCGGATCGGACGTCCATCTGATGCCTTCGTTTCGGTACCGGGAACCGGGAAGCTGAGCCCGGACCACCGCGGGCGAAGCTTTCCTGCGCCCCCTGAGGCGTCGTTTTGGCTGGATTTGGGCAACCTTGCGCGATGGCCGCACGCGCCCCTTGCAATCCGGGCGGGACGGGAACCCGCGCGCGCCTTCCGGGTTTCCGGTACAATGGTTCGCCTGATCCTTGATTTCCCCGATTCTCCCAGGAGTCCGCATGTTCCGCGCCTTGCGCCCATCCCGATGGCTTTGTGCCCTCGCGTTCCCGTCGCTGTTGCTGCTGCTTCCCGCTCCGTCCCTGGCCCAGCCGGACGCGACCGTCCCCACGGAGGCGGGGATGTCGGTCAAGGTCAGCACCTCCCGCGACGACGCGAACCTGCAGCACACGGACTCCAAGGCGGAGGGCGACCTCGAGTTCTTCGTCTTCGTGGACGGCGGAATGACGCGGGGCGGCGAGTTCGGCCTGGCCATCGACGGCGCCGAGTTCGTGTCCTTCCTGATCGACACCGAGCAGGCGTGGATGACGCTGCCCATGGCCAACCCGTATCCCGGCACGATTGCCCAGGCGATCGCCGGACCGTACTGCTCGGACGCTCCCACGTACTTCGGGAAGCTGACGGTCACGCCGAACGAACGCGGCGGACGCGTCGTGGTGGATGTGATCCCGTCGCTGCGGTCCGATCAGGCCGTTCTCCTGAACTGCGACAACGAGCCCATCGCGCAGTTGCGCGCGTTTCCGGCCACGGTCAACGGCGGCGGCAAGAACGCGAGAAACCACGGCGTGCGCGGGGACGTGGAGGCTCGCGACGAGGGCCCCGATCCGAACGTGATCCGCAACGAAGAAGGCATCAAGAACGAGATGCGGATGCGAAGAGAAGCACTGGAGCGCGAAGGGGTCGGCGGGTAGCTACGCGGACTCCGACGCGGACGGGCGACTGGCCCGCACTCCGGTGCGGGGCACGCGTTCCGTCCGGCGAACCGTGACGTTCCGGGGAACGGCCGTCTCGCGCGACAGGGGCGCGGCCGTCCGCTGCGAACGCACCGCGAGAATCTCGCCCACAATGGACACCGCGATCTCGTCCGGCGTCTCCGCTCCGATATCCAGCCCGATCGGCGCGCGGATCGCCTCCAGGCGCTCCGCCGCCACTCCATCCTTCAACAGCTTGCCGAACAGGACCTTGGCCTTCCGGCGGGACGCCACGATCCCCGCGTAGGCCGGGGTGACGTCCTCCTCCAGCACGTGGCGCAGGCACGCCTCGTCCGTCTGGTGGCAACGGGTCACGATGACCACGTAGTCGTCCGCTTCCAGCGGGAAGTCGCAACGTGCGTAGCCGTCCGCGGCGTGCACCACCTCGTCGATGCCGGGAAAGCGGGCCGCGTCCGCGAACTGCGCCCGGTCGTCGATGACCGCCACCCGGAACCCGGTGCTCTTGGCGAGCTTCGCGAGCGGCAACGCCACGTGCCCGCCGCCGAACACCACCACCCGCTCCGGCTGCCGATGCACCTCCAGAAAGACCTCCACGTCGCCGCCGCACGTCATGCCCGTGGCGTTCTCGCCGACCGGCAGAAACCGGTACGCGTTCACGGTGGACCGATGATGGAGGAGCGCCTGTCGCGCGTCCTCGATGACCAGGGCCTCGAACGGACCGCCCCCGAGCGTGAAGTCGATGGTGCCGTCGGCCTGGATGATCATCTTGGCGCCGACCTTGCGCGGCGTGGATCCTTCCGCCGCCACGATCGTGGCCACCACCACGGAGCGGCCAGCGGCCAGGTGCTCCTTCAGGCATTCCAGGAAATCTCTCACGGGTTCCTCTCTCCTGTCTCCCCTACCGTACCACGGAACCGCGTCCGCCTCAGCGACGCGCCGCCTCCACTTCGGCCGCCAGACCATCCAGGCCCGGCGCCTCGGGGTCCGCCCGGCGAGCCCGTTCCAGGAGATCCGCGGCCTCCTCCGCATCCCCGGCTTCCAGGGCGGCAAACGCGGCGTTCCGGAGCGCCGGGGCGTAGTTCGGCGCCCGCGCCACGGCCTGTCGGAACATCTTGGCCGCCTCGGGAACTCGACCCGCGCGGGCCAAACGCGCGCCGAGATTGTTGAGGGCCACCGGATCGTCCGGGTCGCGGCGAACCGCCTCGCTGGACTCCTCCAGGGCTGCCTCTGCGTGCCCAAGCGCATCGAGGCTCTGCGCCAGCGCCAGCCGGCACGCCGTGAGGTCCGGCGCGATCTCCAGCGCGCGGCGATAGTGCGGCGTCGCCTTGTCCGGCCAGTCGCGATGTGCGTACGAGTCGCCGAGCGCCGCCCACGCCACCGCCGACTGAGGTTCGTGCCGGAGCGCGTGGCGCCACACGTCGCCTTCGTCGTGCCAGGTGCGCGCGTACAGGGAACTCCCGGCCAGGCCCGCCAGCACGACCACGCCCAGCGCCACCCGCCCCCAGCGCCGAACCGCCAGCGTGCCCAGCAGCGCCGCCGCCCCGATCGATGGGATCAGCAGGAAGCGCTCCGCGGCCGCTTCGCCGATGGGCACCAGATGCAGCACCGGTGCCAGTGCCACCACGGGCCAGATTGCGAACTCCCGCCAGGGCGATCGCTTCCGGAGCGCCACCACCAGCGCAATCCACAACGCCAGGACGACCGCGCCG
>BQJX01000405.1 GCA_021604925.1 Gemmatimonadota bacterium | reverse complement strand
AGAAGCGCGCGGGCGGCGACCGGCTCCCCCGTCTCCAGAAGACGCTCCGCGCGGTCGGGCCAGGACTCCAGACCCGCCAGGTCGGAGCGCTGCGCCGCCAGGTACTCGCGACACGCCGCCAGCAGATCGCCATCCTGGCCGGCTGCGGTTCCGGCGGCCGCCAGGATTCCCCACCCCGCCAGCCCGACGATGCCGACCCGTCTAGATCCGCGCCTGGTACGTGAACAGCTCATGGTAGCGACCTTCCTTTGCGATCAGCTCGTCGTGGTTTCCGCGCTCCACGATGTTCCCGTCCTCCAGCACCAGGATCTGGTCCGCCTTGCGGATCGTGCTGAGACGGTGCGCGATCACCAGGGTCGTCCGACCCTCCATCAACGTGGAGAGACTCTGCTGGATGTACGCTTCGCTCTCGTTGTCCAGACTCGACGTGGCTTCGTCCAGGATCAGGATCCGGGCGTCGGCGAGAATCGCGCGAGCGATCGAAACGCGCTGGCGCTGACCACCCGACAGCTTGACCCCGCGCTCTCCGATCAGCGTGTCCAGCCCGTCCTCGAAGCGCTCCACGAACTCCTTCACGTTCGCCGCTTCGACCGCGGCGTTCAGCTGCGCCTCCGTGGCGTCCGGCCGCGCGAACAGGATGTTCTCCCGGATCGTCCCTTCGAAGAGGAACTCATCCTGCAGTACCACGCCCAGCTGCTGCCGGAACGGCTCCAGCTCCAGCGTGGCCAGGTCATGCCCATCGATGCGAACGACGCCCGCGGAAGGCTTCCGGAACGACGCCGCGAGACCGGCCGCCGTGGACTTCCCGGAGCCGGAGCTCCCCACCAGCGCGGTGACGGTGCCCGCCGGCGCTTCGAAACTGATCCCGCGAAGCACCTCCTGCCCCTCTTCGTACTCGAAGTGGACGTCCTCGAACGAGATGTCGCCCCGGATCGAGTCCAGCCGCACGGTGCGGCCCGGCTCGCCCCCTTCCGGGACCATGACCAGGATCTCCTCCATCCGATCCAGCCCCGCGAACGCTTCGGTCATCTGCGTGCCGATGCTGCTCATCTGCAGGATGGGCGTGACCAGGAACGCGAGATACAGCGTGAACGCCACGAAGTCCCCCACCGTCATCTGCCCCTGCATGATCATGGTGCCGCCCAGCCCCATGATGATCACGCTGGTGAGCCCCATCAGCAACGTGGCCATGCTGGTGACCAGGCTGGTCGCCGTGAGAGATTCGCGAACGTTGTGGAAGATGCGCGCCACCCCCTTCTCGAAGACGGCGTTCTCCTGGGCCTCGGCCGCGAACCCCTTGATGACACGGATTCCGTTGAGCGTCTCCGTAACGCGACCGGTCACGTCCGCGTTGATGGCGCCGCGCTTACGGAAGATGGGGCGGATGTGCGCGAAGGCCCACATGGAGATCACGCCAAAGACGACCAGCGGGATGAACGTGAACAGGGTCATCCGCGCGTTGATGCGGACCAGCAACACCAGTGCCACCGCCGCCGTCAGCAGACCGCCGACCAGCTGCACCAATCCCGTGCCGATGAGGTTCCGGACGCCCTCCACATCGGTCATGATTCGCGAGACGAGCGCACCCGACTTGTTGTTGTCGAAGAACTCGATCGGCAGCCGGATGATGGCCCGCTGCATCCGCGCGCGCAGCTCGGAGATCAGGTTCTGCGCCTCCACGCTGAGGAGCCGCGTGAGCAGGAACGACGTGACCGACTGGATCAGCAGCGCGCCGCCCACGGCGAACAGGAGGTTGCGCAGCAGCGCGGTGTCCTGCTGGGCCACCACGTTGTCGATGAGGAACTTGGTGGATCCGGGCAACACGAGTCCGGCCAGGCGATTCACCCCCACCAGCACCAGCCCGAGCGCGACCAGGTTGCGGCGCGGCCACACGATCGTGAGGAACGCGTGGCGGACGCTGGAGAGCGAGACGGACTTCTTTTTCTTGCTCCCGGAAGAGTCGATCGCGTGCGACCGCGTGCTCCGGAGCGACTTGTCGAGCGTCCTCCCGACGGACTCGGGACGGGCCATGGGCGGAATCCTCCGGGTTGACGGATGAGCCGGAACCTTACCGCAGGCACGTCGGCGGCGGCTAGTCGTCCAGGATGGCGTGGTCGCTCACGTAGACCACCCCCGGGGCCGCCAGCAGCGTGCGCAGTTCCTGCCCGCGCAGGTTCTCCCGGACCACCAACTCGAACCGCGCCCCGAAGAACAGCTTCCCGTTGATCTGCTCGATCATGGAGTTGAGGTGCACAAAGGTCTTCGCCAGCGGCGCCTCCACGACCAGGATGACCTGCGGATCGCGGTGCGCCACCACCCGCACTTCGTCCATCTTGGCCGCCTTCTTGGCCAGGGACTTCACCAGGCGGAAGCGCTTGCCCCGGGCGCGGCGGTAGATCAGCAGCCCGATGAAGGCAAACGGGAGCAGGCCGGCCACGGCTCCGGAGTCCGTGAGCCAGACCACCAACCCGACCAGCAGGACCAGTCCCGCGAGCGCCGCGGGAAGCACCCAGCGTCTCTCACGCTGATCCCGCAGGGACTCCATTCCCTCGCGGAGCCGATCCATCAGTGGACGCGCCTGAGAGATCCCGCTGTCGATCTCGCGGCTCACTCCGCGGAGATCCCGGACCAGCAACTCGGCCGATTCGTAGCGGTCCTCGGGACGCTTGCGCAGGCACTTCATGATGGTGCGATGCAGACTCGCGGGCAGATTGGCGCGGATGGCCGTGACCGGCGTGGTCTCGTCGAAGGCGATGGCGTGGAGCGTGTCGAGCGCCGACTCGCCCTGGAACGGCCGCTGCCCCGTCACCATCTCGTAGAGCACGATCCCCAGCGAGAACAGGTCGCTGCGGTGGTCCAGGTCGCGGCCCCGCGCCTGCTCGGGACTCATGTAGCCGATCGTGCCCACCACCATGCCCTCCTGGGTGGCCGCCAGTGATCGCATGATCGTGGCCTCGGGATCGGCGTCGCCCTCCGCGGAGGTGGGCGCCTCCAGCGACTTGGCCAGGCCGAAGTCCAGGATCTTGGCGTGCCCGTCCGCGGTGACCATGATGTTCTCGGACTTGATGTCGCGGTGCACGATCCCCGCCTCATGGGCGCGGGCCAGTCCTTCCGCGACCTGGATCACGATCTCCACCGCGCCCAGCGCGTCCAGCTCGCGGCCGTCCACGAGTTCACGGATCGTCCGCCCCTCCACGAACTCCATCGCGATGAACGCCACGCCGTCCGCCTCGTCCGCATCGTACACCTGGGCAATGGCGGGGTGATTCACGGCGGAAGCCGAGCGCGCCTCCTGGAGAAAGCGGCGACGGCGGTCGGGATCCTTGGCGAAGCGCTCCGAAAGGACCTTGAAGGCGACGGATCGGTGCAGGCGTTCGTCGCGGGCGCGATAGACCACGCCCATTCCGCCGGAACCGAGCTCTTCCAGGATCTCGTAGTGCGAAAGGGACCGACCGATCACGCGACCCCTCCCGGGGAAGAACGGTTTCTCGGGACTGGAATGCGGCGGGGGCCATCGTATCGGAACGTTTCTTCGCCCGCCACTCCCGCGACCGGCCAACGACGGCGGGCTAGAAGTCGACCGACAGACCGGTTCGGGTCTTCCAGTCGGTCTTCTCGACGCGATCCGCCGGG
>BQJX01000404.1 GCA_021604925.1 Gemmatimonadota bacterium | reverse complement strand
GACGGGGCTCCCAGAGTTGCACGTGGGTCTTGGAGGAGTGCGCCTCGTCGAATAGAAACGAGACTCCCTCTTCCTTGGCGATCGCCTGCAGACGCGCCAGCAGACCTGCGTGCGTCTCGAGGTTGGAGAGGAAATCGTAGTCGTTGCCGTCGAAGGCGGAGTCCAGCGACTTGGGGCGAAGCTGCACCAGTCCGCTCGCCGCCGGGTCCGCCAGGATCCGTCGGAGCACGACCAGGGCCGGGCTCGTGGCTTGCACGTTATCCGCCTCCCGAGGCGCCGATCCCGTCACGCGACTAGGGCGTCTGCAGGAGAACCAGACGGAACTCGCCCGTCCGACAGAATCCCGCCTTCTCGTATGCGCGCTTGGCCGGAAGATTGTGCTGATCCACGTGGAGGGTGACGAACGCCGACGTGGTCAGCAACTCCTGGGCGAGCGCCGCCACCGATCGACTGGCCACTCCCTGCCCGCGCACCGCCGGTCTCGTGAACACGCCTTCGATCTGCGCGCCGCCGTTGAACTGCGCGGACACGTCCACCTTGAAGACCGTGCGCCCGTCCATCTCCGCCAGCCAGGTGCGCCCCTCGCGGATCTTGTGGCGCATGGACTCCCGGATCCCGTCGCGGGACAGGCTCCCGGGGCCGAGATCGAAGTCCTCCATCAGCATCTGCTCCGACATCTCCACCACGGCTTCCAGATCGCGCAACTCGGCCGGTCGCACGGCCCCGGCCAGGCGCGGAAGCGTCTCGGCCCGCACGGTGTAGAAATCCTGAAGGCGATTCAGATGGGTGCTCCGTCCGAGCCACCGATAGTGGGACAGGAATCCGTCCGCGGCGACGCGCGGCGCCACCAGAATGATCCAGTCCGCCTCGGGGCCCTGGGCGAGGCGGGCGGCCGCCCGCAGGAACTCCTGGTCGTCGCCGGCCAGCACGAAGCCCTTGCGGTGCCCGAAGAACGCCACTCCGGTGAGCACGTCCTCCACGAAGTGACCGTAGAAGTGGCCGTGCGCCACCGACTCCTCGTTCACCACGCCGTCGCTGGCGATCCGCGCGAGCAGATAGATGTTCTCTTCCTGCTTTCGGCCCAGGAACTCGACGGTCTTCCGGCGATCGGTCTCCAGAAGAGGTCTCAGCTCGCTCGGATGCGGGGTCGACCCCGGCTGAATGGATTCAGACATGGGACCATTCTCCGCCCGAACGGCACTGGAGTCCACGGTGAAGGTGCCGCCCCTTGCAGGACCGCGCTCCCGTCTCTATCCTCCCGGGAACCCGAGTGGGAGGCGAAGAACCGGATGAGCGCACGTCTCGACGGAAAGGTGGCCCTGGTCACCGGCGGGGGCACGGGAATCGGACGCGCCATCGCATCGGCGCTCGCCGAGGCGGGAGCGCGCGTGGTGGTGGCCGGACGTCGCGAGGAGCCGCTCCGGGCCACCGTGAGCGCGCTGGGCGGGCGCAAGCATGCCCACGCGGTGACCGCCGACGTGTCCCGTCCTGCGGACCGGGAACGGCTGCTGGCAGAAACCGTGGACGCGTTCGGCGGTCTGGACGTGCTGGTGAACAACGCCGGCACCGTGGCCAGCGTGGGACCGTTGGCCGAGGTGACCGAAGACGACTGGAACCGGATGCTGAGCGTCAACGTGACGGCGCCGGTGTTCCTGGCGCGCGCCGCCCTCCCCCTGCTTCGTCCGCGCCGTGGCTCCATCCTGAACATCTCCACCGGCGCGTCTCTCAAGCCGGTGCCGGGATTCGCCGCCTACGGCGCCTCCAAGGCCGCGCTCAACTACGCGTGCCAGGTCCTCGCGCTGGAGGCCGCTCCCGACGTGCGGGTGAACATCATCTGCCCGGGCGGCGTGGACACGCCGATCTACGGCACGTTCCTGTCGCCGGATCAGATCGAGTCCACGCACCAATTTTTTCGCGAGAGCACCCCGCTGGGACGCATGGGAAAGCCGACGGATGTGGCCGAGGCGGCTCTCTTCCTCACGTCCGAGGCCGCGGCGTGGATCACCGGCACCACCCTGGTGGTGGACGGCGGCCTCAACCTGGGCTGATCACTTCCGCTCGGTCAGGACCACGTGCGCCACCCGGGACTCTTCGCCCCGGAGATAGTGCACGACCAGCGTGTCGCCCGGATCGTGCTCCGCGAGAACGCCCTGGAAGTCGTAGATGTTGTCGATCTCCACGTCGTCGATCCGCACGATGAGGTCGCCGCTTTCCAGGCCCGCCGCGCTCGCTCCGCCGCCCGGCATGACTCCGCTCAGCAGGATCCCGCCGGAATCACGCGAGAAGTCGGGAATGGAACCGAACGACACCCGGCGGGGGCTGCCGCCGGAAGTGGGCCGGGTCAGGCGCTCCGCGCCGGTAGGCTGGAACGTGAGCGGCTCCGCCTCGACGGCCAGGTAGAGCGCCACCTCCGCCACGAAGTCGGCGATGCGTTCCACGCCGACAACGTTCACCAGCTCCGGAACGTCGCCGGGACGATGGTAGCCGGCCTTGGCGCCGGTGAAGAAGTGCAGCACCGGCACGCCGCGGGCGAAGAACGGCACATGATCGGAGGCGCCGGCACCTTCCGGATTCAGCGCCAGCTCGAAGCGGAACGCGTGGTTCACTCCGCGAAGAACGGAGGGAAACTCCAGGGCCGTGCCCGTCCCGAAGATGATCAGCTGCTCGTTCTCGAGCCCGCCCACCGTATCGAGATTCAACATGGCCACCAGCTGTCCGAGGTCGCGCGGCGGATGATCCACGAAGAACCGCGAACCCAGCGTCCCCGACTCCTCGGCGCTGAATGCCACCAGGTAGATCGAGCGTTCCAGGTCCGTGGCCGCCGCCAGCGCGGCGCCGATCCGCAGCAGTGCCGCCACTCCGGAGGCGTTGTCGTCGGCGCCGGGATGCACCTGACCGTCGAACTCGCTGCCCGGCGCTCCCAAACCCAGGCCGTCGTAGTGCGCGCCGATCACGATCCACTCCGGACCGCTTCCCTTGAGGACGCCCACCACGTTCGCCAGCGGCTCGCCGCCCGGTCCCGGAAACGACTGAAGCCACTGGGCGTCTCCGGCTCCCGGCGCCAGCCCCGCCGCGCTCATCCAGTCGCGCACGCGATCCCGCGCCAGGTCCAGCCCCGGGCTGCCCAGGCCGCGGCCCTGCAGCGCGTCGCGCGAGAGTTCGTCCACCACCCCGCGCACCGCCGGAGCGGTGGGAGCGGCGGGCTCCGCAACCGCGGGAACCGGCGCCGCCACGGCCAACGCCAGGGCAACGGCCGCGGCGAGCGGGCCGACGACCGCCGCCACGAACGTGCCGGCAATCGCGACCTCGGCGAGTCCCCCGCGAATCCTCCACCCACCGGCATCCGGCTGCCGACTCCGCGTCATTCGTACTCGCCTTCCCGCCCGCGATCCGACTCCCAGCCGGCATCCGGATTCTGCGCGGGGAGCGTGGAGTGAACCGGCACCGCCGCAAACCGCACGACCAGCGGAGAATCGCCGGGATCCCACACGCCCTTGCCCACGTTGCGATCCCCGTCAAAGAGAAGGTAGCTGTACTTGGAGTAGTGCGGGATCTTCCGGCCCAGCGCCCCCACCACGTCGGGCGAGTCCACCCACAGCAGCGCGGACGATGCGCCGGACCCGGGCTCCGCGCCG
>BQJX01000403.1 GCA_021604925.1 Gemmatimonadota bacterium | reverse complement strand
CCGCGGCTCCCGCAAACCCCACCACCGCCAACGTGCCGAGCAGCGCGGCGAGGCCCTGCGTGGTCAGACGCGTGGCGCCAAAGACGGCAAACGCGCACCAGGTCAGGCCGTTCATGGCCGGATAGAAGAGAAGGTCCCGCGTGCGCTCCCACGTTCCGTGCAGCGATGCGCTTCGGGCCGCGTGGATCACGGCCGCGGGATCGGTCAACACGCCCTGCGACCAGGACAGTCGCCCCGGAGGATCCGCCAGCGGCCAGACGGCGCGGAGCACCAGCGCCAGCAACACCACCCCCAGCAGCACCGCCCCGTGGCCGCGGCGATTCAATCGACCGACTCCCGCGGCGGCACGGACCGAAACAACCCGACGAAGATGGCCAGCAACACCTTGACCACGTAGTACGCGGATCGCGCGGCCGTGATCGACGACGTGCCTCCCGTCCGATCGCGGAACCGGCACGCCACTTCCGTCACGCGGAATCCGGCCCGGCGCAGGAGCACGAGCGCCTCCACTTCCGGATAGTCCTGCGGATAGTGATGGGCGAGATAGCCGATCGCGGCCCGACCCATGGCGCGAAACCCGGACGTGGTGTCCCGAAGGCGTTGCCCGGTCACCACCGTCACCACCGCGGAGAACAGGATCATCCCGGCCCGACGCGCCAGCGGCGACTGATAGCTGGTCTTCTCCACGTAGCGCGATCCCAGCACCACGTCGGCGTCGCCCGATTGCAGCGGCGCCAGGAGCCGTGGGATCTCCCCCGCAATGTGCTGCCCGTCGCCATCCACCTGGATGGCCACGTCGTAGCCGTTCCGCTCCGCGAACAGGTAGCCCGACTGCACCGCTCCCCCGATACCCAGGTTGATCGGCAGATCCAGCACACGCGCACCTGCCTCACGCGCGATCCGGGCCGTGTCGTCGGTGGACCCGTCGTTCACCACGATCACGTCGGCAAGCTCCGTGGCCCGGATCTCCCGGACGACGTCCGCCACCGAGTCCGCTTCGTTGAACGCGGGGACAATGGCGAGCACCCTCACGACGACGCCTCCCGGCGGAACGGCAACGCCAGCACGCCGCGCACCATTCCCCACGCCCGGGCGTACGCGCGCAGCGTCCCGATCGGCGCCAGCGCCAACGGCAACGACGAACGCTGGCGGGACGAGATCACCAGCGCCAGACGACTGTGGATGAAGAGATTCAGGACCAGGCAGAACAGCGCGGCCGGCCAGGCCCACGGGACCCACGCGCCGACCAGCGCCAGCCCGACCGACAGGACCGCCAGCGGCGGCGCCAGGAAGTCGACGGGACCGGCGTACCCGTCGCCGCGCGCGCGACCGGGATGGCGCGCGTAGAGGATCACGCGCCAGTAGCCGTGGCGGGCCTGCTCGCGGAGGTAGCGCGTGAGCGAGATCGGATGGTGGTGGTCCACCAGGGCCGAGCGCACGAACCGGATTCGAAAGCCGGCATCCCGCAGCCGGTACGACAGGTCGTTGTCCTCCGCGCTGGCGGACGGAAACGTTTCGTCGAAGCCGTCGATCGCTTCCAGTGCGACCCGCGTGGCGCCCAGATTGAACGAGCCCGCAAACTCGACGGACTCCGGCAGGCGCGAGTGGCGCCACACGATCTCCGCGTGCACCACCTCGGCCAGCAGGTGGCCGGGGTTCGCAATTCCGTAGCTGCCGCTGACCACCTGGAACTCGTCGTCCAAGGCCCCGGCAAGAAGCTCCACCCAGTTCGCGCGCGGCACGCAGTCCGCATCGGTGAACAGGAGGATGCCCCCCCGCGCCGCGCGCCAGCCGTGGTTCCGCGCCGCCGCCGGCCCCGCGTTCTCCTGGCGAAGGACGCGCGCGCCCGCCGCTTCGGCCAGCGCCGACGTTCGATCCGTGGACCCGTCGTCCACCACGATGGTCTCGAACGGCACCTGCGTCTCCTGGCGGCCGAGCGCCTCCAGCAACGTGGGAAGCGTCCGCTCCGCCTGGTACGCGGCCACCACCACACTCACGCGCGGCGCGCTCACGGGCTCTTCCCTTCCCAGCGCCGGGCGATGTCGCGGACCGCGGCGTCGTGCGTGCCGTGTTCGGCCAGCCAGCGCTGACCCGCGGCGGCGCGCTCGCGATCCGGCGCGCGCAGCTCGGCGAGCACCCCGTCCACGAACGAGGCCGCCGAACCGTCCGTGAGCGTGGCCCACTTCCCGAACCGCTCCGAGTCCGGCGTTCGGCTCGCGACCACGGGAACTCCCGCCGCCAGCGCCTCGCGCAACTTGATGGAGGCGCGAAAGCGATTCGGCTCGTTCTCCTCCAGGAAATTCAGCGCCACGTCCGCCAGCGCGTAGTACTGCCCCACCTCCCGGTGATCCACGGCGCCCACGAACCGTGCGAACCCCGCGGGCAGCACCCGCTCCGCCTGGGCCGCCAGCGCCGCCCGCACTCGCCCGTCTCCCACGACCAGCAACCGCGCTTCCGGAAACTCCGCGGGGACCCTGACCAGCGCCGGCAGCAGCGCTCCCAGATCGGATGCGGGGCCCAGGTGTCCCGCGTAGAGAAGCACCGGGCCCTGCCCCAGCTGCCACCGGTTCCGGAGATCGGCGTTCGCCGCCGCCCCGAATCGCCCCGGCTCGATCCCCTGATCCACAAAGACCGGTTCGCTCGCGTCCGGGCGCAGTTGCCGCACCAGCTGCCGCATCGGCTCGTTGTGCACGGTCACGTCGTCCGCGAACCGGGCCAGCCGCTCAAAGCCCGCGCGGACGATCGAGCGGGCCGGCCCCGGCGAGTAGTATCCCCAATCGAGATCGTCCAGATCGACCGCCACGCGGCTTCCCCCGCGACGCGCCAGCCACGCCGCCGCCCACACGTTCGGCAGCGCCTTCAGAATCCAGCAGATGTCCGGGCGACTTCGGCGCACGGCGGCCAGCGAATGCCACGCCCAGATCGGCACCTGGGCCTCGGGGCGGATGGGCAGCCTCGGGCACGGATGCCGCTTCACTCCGGGCGGAGTCTCGGGCGCCGCTCCGGCCGGCACCGGTTCCATCAGGTGCAACTCGTGGCCCCGGCGTGCCAACGCACCCGCCAGCCCGCGGAACCGCAACGCGGATCCGGAATGATGCTCAACCGAGGAAAGCAGCAGGATTCTCATCTAGTGCAGGTACCCCAACGCGCGCAGCCGGCGGACGACTTCGGGATCCAGCGGAACGGAACCCTCATCGCTTGGTGTGGTGAGAAACTCTCGCAGATCCGAGGCGATCTCGTCCACCGCCCGCGGAGTCGTCTCGCCCGGATCCTGCGCAAGATCGAACGCGCGCTCTTCGCCGGTCTCCCAGTTGACGAACAGCTTGCGCCCCGAGGCGTGCAACACTGCCGACTGGTCCTGCCTTCCTTCGGGAGCGAACGTCTCCAACAGGACGCGGTCCGCCCGCAGCCACGCGTCCGCCGCTCCGTCGCCCGCGGCCGGCTCGTTCGTCCCCGCCGCGATCCGCATCAGGCGCTCGAATCCCGTCGTGGTGGCCAGGCCGGTCTGGATCCCGCGGACGCCCTCCATTCCCCGCACGATTCCCGGGACCCGCAGGTCTTCGGCGAACAACTGGGTTCCGTGGGCCAGTTCGCCGTGTTGTCCCAGACCTTCTCCGTGGTCCGCGGTGAGCAGC
>BQJX01000402.1 GCA_021604925.1 Gemmatimonadota bacterium | reverse complement strand
CCAGCTCGCCATCGATCAGGGTGCTCACGATGCGACCGGACACGTCGTAGACGCGGATGTGCGTCGTTTCCTGGCGCGGCAGCTCGAACTGCAACGTCGCCAGGTGGCGGGAGGGGTTCGGCGCGCTCGCCGAGAGGCGATGCCGCAGGGGCGACACCGGGCTCTCAACCGCGGGCGAGTCGGTCACGGTCAACCCCGGCGCGGCCCAGAATCCCCCGCGCAGAACCAGCGACCCGCCCGACAGCGGGCCCGCGTCCGGCTGGCCCACGGTCCCCGTCAACGCGAGAAAGCCGGCCGTGCTTGTGCCGCCCCCGCCGTCGATCGTGAACCAGTCGATCTCCAGCGCGGCCACGATCGCGGGGAGCGCAATCAGCAGCGCCGGGATCGCCGCTCGAGTCAGAAGATGTTTCCGCATCGTGCGTTCCTCCTTTCGGCTCATTGCAGCGTGACCAGGATCTTGATGACGCCGGTTCCCGACGACAGCGCACCCAACGCCTTGCCGACGATCGTACCGGCCTGCGCCGTCTCGTCGCGCATCGCGTGGCCCGCCAGGGACGACGTGACCAGCAGGTCGCCGGCGCGGATCGGGCCGTTCTCGGCCGAGACCTTGCACGGCACGATGCCCACCACGGCGAGAGGCACTTCGTCCAGCTGGTGACCGATCTCGATCGGCGAAAGCGCCAGCGCTTCCTCGCCGGGAGCGGGGCGCGGCACGAGACCACGCTGGATCGCGACCTGGTCCCAATCGTGCTCCGATCCGAGGAAGCCGGGCCTCGTGCTGTACACCCCGGCGACCAGGCTGGAACGGGCCTGATCGGACTTCGCAAACCCGCGCTCGGAGTTCGGGTCGATGACCATCACGTCGCCCGCCTCCACACTGAAGGCACCGGACGTCACGTGAACCATCTCGGCAAAGTCCGCCGGGCCCGAGTACGTGCCGTCGGCGGTCACGTTGCCGTCGCCATTGACGCGGAACTTCACATCGAGTCCGCGCTCACACTCGATGAACTGCGTTCCGTCGGCGCCGTCCACATGGGCTTCGATCTGCAGCATGTCCGCGGCCGCCACGGAGGCCACCGTACGCTCCAGGTTCATCACGTTCGCGCTGGCGTTCGACTCGCGGACATCCAGCGCCATCGACGCGTTCGACACGCCGATGCCCACATCGCCCTGAGCGTCGATCGTGAGGTAGTCGACGCCGTTGTCCTGGAAGCGGGCGATGTGTCCGCTCGAGATGCTGTTTACCGTGAGCCCGTCATTGAAGCTGTCGACCGTGATGCTCAGTCCGTTGGGGCCCTGCAGGGCCACGGCGCCGGCATCCGACGAGATGGACCGGCCGGCACCGGGACCGCCCTGGTCGTAGGCCTGGTCCAGGGTGTTGCCGCCCCCGGCTGCCGCCGAGGTCTGGACAGTGCCGTCGGGGAAGCGGAAGCCGCCGGACTCCGAGTAGATCGTGCCGTTCACGTGCAGTTCTTCCAGCGGACTGGCCACTCCGATTCCGACGGACGTGTAGCCGTCCAGCACGAGGTCGGTCCCGGATCCGGCCCAACCCGCACCCTCCAGCGCCTGCTGCGCAAAGGGGACGGCGGTCAGTGGTTGCCGGGGACTCAACGTGGTGAACGGCAGGAGGTCCGTGGGATCGTGCGGGTTGCGGACGGAGACCTCGATCCAGCGGGCATCTCCGTCAAACGCGTCGCCAAAGTCGAGATTGGCCGTGAAGCGCCCATCAACGACGGCCACGATGTCCAGCTGAACGAGGGAACCCACCTGGGCGCCGCCCAACAGGGCATCCCAAAGCGTGAACTGAAAGTCGCTGAAGCCGTTGATGCCGACTCCGGCGTTCGTCAACTCGCCCTGGTAGGTGAACGTGGTGCTCACCGGCGCCGCGTGTGCGGGGCCGAGCAGAGCGAGCAGTGCCATCAGACTGAGTCTCTTCATGATTGCCTCCGGGCTCGGGCAGGGCTCCCCTCCAAGGGGGCTTCGGGGTGTCGGAGGGTTCATTTGGCGAGGAGGCAGGATCTCCCGGTCTATCCGAGTCCGCCGGGGCCCGGCCGCCGGGCCCAAGAGCACCCTTTCTTGGCCGATCTCGCTAAGAAAGACTTCTTTACGAAAACACCCGCCACCGGCCCGATAGAGAGAGGAAGAGAACTTCGCCACGTCCCGACGCCCAAGCAGAGAGATTTGGTGAACAGCCGCCGCCAGCACCTCGCCCGCGACCTCCTCCCCCCGTTGCCCACGCGCCCCACCCCACACACAAAAAAACCCCGCCGGCTCTCACCGACGGGGCCCTTCTACTTGCAACGACGATCAGACCGTCGTGCTTAGGCCTTGATCACGTTCTCGGCGGCCGGGCCCTTGGCGCCCTGAACCACGTCGAACTCCACCGCTTGTCCCTCGGCCAAGCTCTTGAAGCCTTCGCCCTGGATCGCGCTGTGGTGGCAGAATACGTCCTTCTCACCATCGTCGCGCGTGATGAAGCCAAAGCCCTTCTCGTCGTTGAACCACTTCACTGTTCCGCTGATAGGCATTGCCTACTCCTTCAATGTTGGAATCGTCGGAGTGCGGCGCTGCGGTATTTCCGTACTGCAATCATTCCGTCAAACCCGACTACTCGTGTGCGCGGGAAACCCTCCCGCACGGTGACACAGCCCAACTGGCTGTGCCCTCTGACAAAGGCCCGCAGGCCTCCGTCATTCTTGGCTCCCCGGGTAGGACTGATTGGGGGAATCTCTCTGCTCCGATCCACGAGGGCGGCGCCGCGGGAAAAGGGCTAGCGAGATCGGGTCGTCGCCTCTACCGCCCCCTCTGGATCGGGACGCCTCCGGTCGTCCAGCTTCTGAGTCCTCTTGCGCTCCGCAAGGGCAGACGCCCCCCCACGGATTCCGTACGCCGTAAGCTTGCGATAGCTGACCACGATCTCACCGCCTTGGAGCGAGCCGAGGGCCGCCATTTCGGCGGCGTTGAACCCGATCCTCGACGTGTCGGACGGGCGCAACAGGAAGCCGTGATTCGGCGCTTCCCCTTCCACAATCGATCGAACGAGATCTGTGACGTCGACATCCAGCGACACCTGCGCAATCCCCGCGGCGAGGCGAGCATCGGTAACCTCATTCGGATCAGGGGCCCCACCCGACGTCAGGAGCCCAGAGACTGACAAGTTCAAGTCGGTCACCGGAGCCGTTCCGCTCAACGGAAGCGCCAGCTGGGCCCACAGGACCATTTCCTCGTCCAGAGCATGCATCGACCCCAGATCCAATCGAACCGTGGACCCGGCAAGGCCGACTGACGTCACCGTGACGTTCGTGACCGGAATCGTAACCTCCAGGGCCCGCGCCGTCCCACTGCAGACCGCGATGCACAGTAGCGTGACCAAAACCGCTCGACTCGCCATGACTACCTCACCTCCAGGTTGCTCCGAAACGATGACTTGATCCGACCCCAGGTGCTGGGCTCCACGGACACGGAACCACAACTCGCTCCGTGAGCTCCGATCTGACCGCAGGCCCCCGAGTTTGCAGGGGCGGCCGGTGAGGAATCGCGTACCGTGAAGTCCAGCGCTTCCGGGTCACAAAACTGTGGATCCGCAACAACGTCCGTCTGCATCGCCTCCTCGGGCCACCACAGGTAGTTCTGCGAG
>BQJX01000401.1 GCA_021604925.1 Gemmatimonadota bacterium | reverse complement strand
TCCAGATCCAGGCGATCCCCGACGACGGGTATGCGTTCGTTGGCTGGACAGGCGTGGGACAAGGCTCCGTGAGCGGCCCCGAAAACCCGGCGATGGTGACGATGCGAAACCCCATCACGGAGACGGCGCACTTTCAACCACTGCTCGTGGTGCTGGCCGAGGGGGGCGGAAGCGTGACCCCGACTACGGGTCCACACCCACTGGGTTCCTCCGTCGAGATCCGCGCGAATCCCGACCCGGATTCCTTCTTCCGGGAGTGGCGCGGCTCCGGGAGTGGCTCCTACACCGGAACGGATCCGATTGCGACCGTGCAGGTGAACGGACAGGTCGAACAGGTGGCGCACTTTGATCCGATCACCTACGAGGTCTCGCTCAGCTTCAGCAACACGGATCCGCACGTGACCACCGGACCGCCGCTGGGTTTCGGCAAGGTGTACCTGTGGTTGGTGTGCGGCTCCGGGGGCGGGGTGTCGGCTCTGGGGGCGAGTGTGACGGGCTCGCTCGCGCCGGTGGGATTCACACCGGAATCCGGGGTTCTGAACGCGGGGAACCACACCGATCTCAAGCTCGCGATGACCACGTGTTTGACGGGCCCCGCACTGCTCGGCGAGTTCACGGTTTTCCCGCCTGGAGATGGAACCCTTTGCTTGGACGCCACGGCTTCGATTCCGACCATGGCGATCACCAACTGCACCGTCCCCGGCGGTGACCTCTCGTGGCCCGACAACATCCGGTTCACCGGAGTCAGCACCACTGCCTCCGTGCCTTGCGACTTCGGACGCGGCTGCAACGACACCGTACCTTCCGGCAACACGCCGGTCGATGTGCCAGGCGCGCCGTCAGTCGCGCTGGCGCTCCCGGCGGCCGATGCGCTTGAGTCCGTGATCCCGAACCCGTTCCTGAATGAGACCACGATCGGATTCGCGCTGCGCGCCACGTCCTCGGTGAGGCTGACCGTCTACGACGTGACCGGGCGAAGAGTCCGGACTCTGGTGGAGTCCACGCGCGATGCGGGGCGCCACACCGTCACCTGGGATGGCCGGAACTCCGCCGGACGGGAACAGCCCGCCGCCGTGTATTTCGTGCGGCTGGAGACGACAGAGAACGTCGAGACTCGGAAGGTAGTTCTCCTGGGCCCGCGCTGATCGCGTCAGCGCCGCCCCCCCGGGTCCTAAGCCTTCACATCCTCCAGAAACCCGTGCTGCCGCATCCACTCGTCGTTCACGAACTTCGACATGTAGTTGCGGATGGAGTCCGGGAGGATGGTCAGGGCCTTCTTCACGCCCTTCATCTGCCCCACGGCCTCCAGCATGCCCACCACGGCCGTGCCCGAGCTGCCGCCGACCAGCAGGCCCTCTTCGCGGATGAGGCGACGCGCCATCCGGAAGCTGTCGTGGTCGTTCACGTAGATCCAGCCGTCGATGTGGTCGTAACTCAGCACGTCCGGAACGAAGTCGTAGCCGATGCCTTCGACCTGGTACGTCTTCACTTCCTTGCGGCCGCCCAGGACGGAGCCCTCCGGGTCCACGCCGATGATGCGGATGTCCGGGTTCTTCTCCTTGAGGTAGCGCGCAATGCCGGCGATCGTGCCGCCGGTCCCCGCGGAGATCACGCACAGGTCCAGCGACTTGCCGAAGTCGTCCCAGATCTCCTTGCCGGTGCCGTGGTAGTGCGCCAGCGGATTGTCCGGGTTGGCGTACTGATCCGGAATGACGGACCCTTCGATCTCCTGGTTCAAGCGGTGCGCCACGCCGATGAGGCTCTCGGGCGCATCGTGCGCGGCCTCCGTGGGCGTGCGAATGATCGTGGCGCCGAGCGCTTCCATGACCACCTGCTTTTCCCGGCTCATCTTCTCCGGCATGGTGATCGTGAGGTCGTAGCCCTTCACGGCCGCCGCCATGGCCAGACCGGTTCCGGTGTTGCCGCTCGTGGGCTCGATCAGCATGGTCTTGCCCGGCGTGATCTTGCCCTTCTTCTCCAGCTCGTCGAGCATCCGCACGCCGATCCGGTCCTTCACGGAGCCGCCCGCGTTCAGGTACTCGCACTTGGCGTACAGCTCCACGCCGGTGTCCCGCCCGATACGATTCAGACGAACCACCGGCGTGTTGCCGATCGTCTGGAGAATGTTGTCGTAGATCATTGCTTCCCCTTGGTCGCCGGCGCCGAGCGCCTGATCGAGTCGTTCGCACCGCCCTTGGGTCGGCGCGTCGTTCCGGTGGACCCGTGCAGCGCGGGGCGCCGTTCCCGGGATCTTGCCGGCCGTCCCAGTGGCCGGCCCGCCAGTTTACCCCTTTTCGCGGTCCCGCCCCAGGGGCCGTTCACCCTGCCGCCGGATGCGTGTATGGTGGTCGTCCACGCTCGGGGGGAGTTGGCCTTGTTCCGCAGGTACCTGACGATCGCGGCGGTGTCCTGCGCCGTCATTCTCTTTGAAATCGCCATTACGCGGGTCCTGAGCGTGGTGCTCTGGTACCACTTCGCGTTCCTCTCCGTGTCCCTGGCGCTGCTGGGCCTGGGCGCCCCCGGCGTCTGGTTCTACCGGTTCCCGCCCCGCAAGTCCTTCCTGCCGGCCTCCCTCCTGGCCGCCGGGATCACGGTGCCGGCGTCCATTGTGGTGATCACCCAGTTCCTGGGGGCACTGCGGGGCAAGGGGCTGGCCCCGGGCCAGTTCTCCGACGTGGAGACCGCCGGCTTCGTGTCCGGCGAGGTGCTGATCGCCGTGGTCACGCTGCTGATCCCGTTCCTCTGCCTGGGGTCCGTGGTCTGCCTGCTGCTGCTGGAGTCGCCCGGACGCAAGATCGGCGTGATGTACGGCGCGGACCTGCTCGGCGCCACGGTGGGGGCCGCGTTGATCGTGCCGCTGATGCACGTGATCCCCACGCCCGCGATCATCGCCGGGGCCGGGCTGTTGCCGTTGCTGTGCGTGCCGCTCGTCTCGCGCCGCGCCACCTGGCCCGCGCTGGGGCTGGCGGCGGTGCTGCTGGCCACGCTCTGGCAGGGCGGCGCCTACGAACTCAAGTACACCAAGAAGTACGCGGAAGGCGATCGCGTCCTTTTCGAGAAGTGGACGCCGACCGGCCGGATCGCCATCTTCCCGGACGTCTTCCACCTGAACGATCCGGGGCAGGCGTTCGCGTGGGGCTACGGCGCCGACTTCCAGGCGCCCCACGTGGAGCAGCTCTGGCTGGAACAGGACGGCTCGGCCGGCACGCCCATTACCCGGTGGACGGGACAGCGCGACGACCTGGCCCATCTGTTCTACGACGTCACGAGCTTCGGCTACCAGATCCGGCCTGCCCAGCGGGTGTGTGTCATCGGGGCCGGCGGCGGACGCGACGTGCTCACCGCGCTCCAGTCCGGCGCCACGGAAGTGGACGCGGTGGAGCTGAACCCCCACATCATCGGCGCGGTTTCGGGGCCGTTCGCGGAGTACTCCGGCAATCCGTACGCCATGCCCGGCGTGCACGCCGTGGAGAACGAAGGGCGAAGCCACCTCACGCGCACCACCGATTCGTTCGATCTCATCCAGATTTCGATGGTCGACAGCTGGGCCGCCACCGCCGCCGGCGCGTTCTCGCTGTCGGAGAACTTTCTCTACACGACCGAAGCGTTCGGGCTGTACTGGGATCGCCTCACGGACGACGGCATGGT
>BQJX01000400.1 GCA_021604925.1 Gemmatimonadota bacterium | reverse complement strand
GTCCCGACGGCGAAGCGTCCCTGCAGACGGTGCACGTCGACAACGGCCGCGGCCGATTCATCCTGGAGCGCACCGTGGATGGGCGAGCGATGCGCGCGTCGCTGGAGGCGGACGGCGGGTGCCGGTTTGAGCTCGACGGGGAACCGGTTCCGGCCGCCGACCCGTTTCTCGGCGAACGGGAGTGGACCGCGGAGCGGGTGACCGACTACCGCAACTACTACCGGTTCCTGTGGGGCCAACCGATGAACCTTTCCGAGCCTGGCCTGCTTGGGGGCGCTCAGGTCACGGCGACCACGTTCCAGGAGCAGGACGTGCTGACCCTGCGCGTGCAGTTCGAACCGCCGGTGGGGACGGACCTCTGGTACTTTCACTTCGAGCCGCAAACCAAGGTCCTGGTCGGCTACGAGTTCTACAAGGACGAGGCAGCGCGCCGAGGCGAGTACCTCGTCTTCGACGGGACGGCGACCGGGGCCGGGCTCTCCCTCCCGGCGCGACGCACCTGGTTTCAGGCTTGGGACGACGTCACGCTGGGCGTCGACGCGTTGATCGGGCTGGAGTCGGGTGAGTAGACCTTGAGCCGGGAGGCTGCCATGTCGAACGCGAAACCGGGCGGCGCCCTGCCCGTCATCTTCTCGTTCTTTCTGGGCTTGATCGTGACGGCGTTCGTGGGTGTGGGCGTCTACACGTTCCATCCCTCGCCGGAAGCGGACTTCCGTCAGCAGCTGGAAGAGCTCGACCGGGGCGAGCGGGATGTTCGGGATTCGAGGCCGCCGGAGCAGTCCGAGGACCGGGAACGTATCCGCGCGCTGGACGAGCAGCGCAGCGCCCATCACGACGCCATGCGAGAGGCGCGGAACGCGTGGGCCCTGAGCACGAGCATCGTTCTCATCGTGTTCGCCACCCTGGTCATGGCCATCTCGTTGGTCCGGGCGGACCGGTTGCCGGTCATCAGCAACGGCCTGCTGCTCGGTGGGATCTTCATCATGCTCTACGGCGTGGGGTGGATCGTGGCCACGGATTCGTCGGTGACGAGGTTCGTCGTCATGACCGTGGCGCTCGTGATTACGTTGACGTTGGGCTACCAGCGATTCGCCCGCCGGCGCCGCGGAGCTCCCGCTGCGGCCACGGATGTCCCCATCGGAGCGGAGCTCGGGGACCTTTCCGAGCGCGTTCGGAGCCTCGAGCAGCGGGTCGATCGGGCGGCCACCGCACTGGGATCCCGGGAGGAACGGTAGGGCGCCGGCCCCGATCCATCCGGCGGCTCGCTCGACCGGAATCCCGGGTTGCCGGGGGGAAGAGCGGCGGCGCATAATCGACCCTGCGGTACGACCCCTCTTTACCAATTCGGGAGACTCGGACATGGAACTCGGCGCGTTTTCGATCAGCTTGGCCGTCAAGGATCTTCAGGCGTCTCGTGACTTCTACGAGAAGTTCGGCTTTCGGGCGTTTGCCGGCGAAGCGGAACAGAACTGGCTGATCATGAAGAACGGCGACCACGCGATCGGCCTCTTTCAGGGAATGTTCGACAAGAACGTACTGACGTTCAATCCCGGTTGGGACAGCAACGCGGCCAGCCTGAAGGCGTTCACCGACGTCCGGGAGTTGCAGCGCCAGTTGAAAGCGGCGGGAGTGACGCTGGTGTCGGAGGCCGACGAGGGCACCACCGGGCCGGCCAGTTTCACGGCACTGGATCCGGACGGAAACCCGATCCTCGTGGACCAGCACATTTGAGGCAGAAGAAGGCGGACGCACTGCACGGCCAGACGCTGGAGATGATCCTGAATCGACTGGTGGATCACTTCGGCTGGGAAGAACTGGGAACCCGAATCAGGATCCGGTGCTTCCAGAACGACCCCTCGATCCAATCGAGTCTGAAGTTCCTTCGAAAGACACCCTGGGCCAGGGAGAAGGTGGAGGCCCTCTTCGTGAGGCTGCGCCCCTGACCTGTTCGTGCTCCCGTTGCCGTGCCAGGAGAGTCACCCATGCGAGTCTTGGCCACGTGACCCCGGCGCTGGAAGTCCGCGACGTCCGTCCGCACGAACACGGTCCGTTGGGGCGGCTGATGGTGAATGTCTACGCGAACCTGGAGGGCTTTCCCTCGCCGGACGAGCAACCTGCGTACTACGAGATGCTGGCGAACATCGGGCGGTTCGCGGAGAAGAAGGACACCCAGGTACTCGTGGCGCTTTCAACGACGGGCGCTGTCGTCGGAGGGGTTGTCTACTTCGGTGACATGGCGGTGTATGGTTCCGGCGGCACCGCAACCTCGGAGACGAACGCGTCGGGGATCCGCCTCCTGGGCGTGGATCCCGCGGCACGGGGGCAGGGAGTGGGCAAGGCGTTGACGAAGGCGTGTCTGCAGCTGGCTCGCGCCCGCGGACACGACCAGGTCATCCTGCACACGACCCAGGCGATGAAGGTGGCGTGGACCATGTACGAGAAGCTCGGCTTCGAGCGTTCCTCGGACCTGGACTTCCTGCAGGAGAGACTGCCCGTGTTCGGATTCCGCCTGCGCTGGACGGATGAAGCAGCCCAAGCCGACGGCGACCGGGGATCCGTTCGATGAGCAGCAGCATCATCTCGGCGGCGTTGACGCTGTTCTTCGTGATGGACCCGATCGGCAATGTCCCGTTCTTCATCAACGTGCTCGATGGCGTTGAACCCCGTCGCCGTCGCTTTGTCCTGGCACGCGAGCTTCTGATCGCGCTCGCCCTTCTGCTTGCGTTCCTGTACGGCGGACAGCTCCTGTTGAATCTACTTCATCTCGACACGGACGCGATCCGCGTGGGCGGCGGCATCGTCCTGTTCCTGATTGCGTTGCGGCTGATCTTCCCCACCGAGAGAGCCTGGGCCGCGGACGACCTGGGCGGCGAGCCGCTCGTGTTTCCCCTGGCGGTTCCCATGGTGGCCGGACCGTCTGCGCTCGCCACGATTCTTCTGCTGGCGCAGACCTCATCGATACCGCGATCGGAAACGTTGCTCGCGATCGTCCTGGCCTGGGCGGCGTCGGCGCTCATCCTCTTTGCGTCCTCGGGGTTGCTGAAGGTCCTGGGGCGCCGCGGGTTGCTGGCGGCCGAGCGCCTCATGGGAATGTTGCTCGTGATGCTTTCGGTGCAGATGGTCATGGAGGGGGTCCGAGCGTTTCTGGAGGGCTCGTGAGCGACTTCCGCATCCGGGAGGATGATCTCAGCGGACCCGAGGTGGCCGCGCTGCTGCAGGAGCACCTCGACTTCGTGGCTGTCCACTCCCCGCCGGAGAGCATCCACGCCCTGAACCTGGCGGCGTTGAGAGCGCCGGACCTCACGTTCTGGACGGCATGGCAGGGCTCGGAACTCGTGGGCTGCGGCGCCCTGCGAGAGCTTTCGGCCACGCACGGAGAGCTGAAGTCCATGCGAACGGCCCAGGCACATCTGCGCAAGGGAGTGGCGGCCGCGCTTCTCGAGCATCTATTGAGGGTCGCGGTGGATCGCGGCTACCGCCGCGTCAGCCTGGAGACCGGTTCCATGGAAGCGTTCTCGCCGGCACGGGCGCTGTACGCCCGGTTCGGCTTTGCGCCGTGCGGTCCCTTTGCGAGCTACGGGGACGATCCGAACAGCGTCTTCATGACCCGCGACCTGTCGACGGGTTCTTGGTAGGCTTGCCGCGCCTCGCAGTGACCCGAACCGCAGGAGCG
>BQJX01000399.1 GCA_021604925.1 Gemmatimonadota bacterium | reverse complement strand
TGGCCTCTCGCTCGAAGCGCTGGACCGCTTCGGGGTGGACGGAACCGTCCGAGCGGATCAACTTGATGGCCGCCTGCCGCCGTAGCATGGCGTGCCGTGCCCGGTAGACCGCCCCCATGCCTCCCTCGCCAAGCTTCTCCTCCAGCGTGTACTGCCCCAGCTGCAGCACCTCGCGCACCTTGCGCCGCAGCCCGTAGATCACGTGCGAGGTGACGCTGGTCGAGATCACGATCGCGCCGGCGATGAAATTCACGCCCTCGATCACGGAGGGTTGAAGGGAGACGAACATCGACCGACCGAACACGTGGAGACAGGCGATCGATGCGAAGCCGATCCCGGCCGTTCTCCACACGGCGCTCGGCACCACGGCCGCGCGCACGCTCAGGAAGACCATGATCCCGAACATCGCGAACACCGCGGCGTAGCCCGCGACCTCCCCGTCCATGGTGGTCGAGGCGATGTGCACGTAGACGAGCGTGAGCCCGATGGTCATCAGCGTCTCGACGGTGACGAGCCCCGCGTAGCCCACGCGCGAGAGCCTCGTCGACGCCCAGGCCAGCGCGAGTCCGAGGGTCGATCCCCAGCGGACGGCCAGGGTGACACCCGGGTACTCGGCTGTCTCGACGCCTTCGAGAAGCAACGGCGAGAGGTAGTCGGACACGTGCGCCACCACGTCCACGCCCAGCATGACCAGGGCGTAGACACCGACGCGTCGGCGCAGATGTTCGACTTCCCGGGAGCCGAGTGATCGGATCCAGTGTTGCGGCAGAGCCACGGAACCTCCGGCGGCGTTTCGCGAGGCGCGATTTTACGCGCGACGCCACCTACGAAGCAACGGGAATCCGTCGCTTGTACTGCAGCGGCGGCGCTGTCCGGCGCCACGGCCCTCAGGGCGACTCCGGGATTCACGACAAACCCGGTTGACGGCGCGCGCTTCGCGGGCGACGTTGTAGTCATGAAACGAGTCCTGTTCCACATCGCCTTGGCGCTCGCCCTGTGGGCAAGCGCACCCTTCGGTCCCATCGTGGATCTCGACGCCTGCCACTGCGATGCGGATTTTTCCGCATCACACGAGCACTGCGTTGGGTGCCAGGGGCTGCGTGCCATGTCGGCGCTGCCGCCCACCGTGGAGTACGGCGCTCACGAGACAACCGCTTCCCGCGCGCTCGTTGTGCGCCCGACGCCGCCGATCTCTCGCGTTTTCAGCGCGTCCAGCCGCGGCCGAGCCCCTCCCATCGTCGCCTGAGTTTCTGTTCTCAAGTCGCATCACGCAGGCGCGTGGTGCGGAACGAAACCCCACTCAGGAGACTCACCATGCAACGCTTCGCGTGCGCGCTCACGAGCGCCTTGCTCGCCCCATTGATGTTCGACGTGGCCACGGCGCAGGACCTCGACGGCCTCGAAATCTCCGTGATCGGCGACCTCCGCGCTCTGGCTTCCGACCAGGCCCGCGGGGCCGAACTTCTCCTCGAAGAAGTGGAGTTCGCGTTCGTCGGTCCCTTGAATCCCTATGCCAGCGCCGAGGTCTTTTTGGCGATCCATGGCACCGAGGGAATCGAAGTGGAGGAGGCCAAGCTCGTGCTGGATCGCTACCTCCCGGGCCGCCTGGGACTCACAACGGGGGTCTTTCTGCTCGATTTCGGCCGCCTGAACACCTTCCATCCGCACGCCTATCCCTTCATCCGCCGCCCGTTGATGCACTCGGAGTTCTTCTCTGCAGATGGGGTGCGAGACATGTCCATCCGTCTGGACTGGATCGCCCCTCCGGAGGCCGTGACGATTCGAGCGAGCGCCGGACTCGTTCGGGGGGACGTCTTCGCGCTCCCCCCGGAGGACGTCGATGAGGCGGACGACCATGCGCACGGCCAATCCGAAGGGAGTCCGAAGATCGGATTCAGCGGGAGGCTCGATCTCTACGCCGAGCCCGCCGAGGACGTGTCCTTCCTCGTCGGTGCCTCCGTTCTGTCCGGGGAGTTCGATCCCCACGAGAGCGCGCGCGTCGCCTGGATCGGCACCGATGCCAAGCTCGCCTGGGATCTCGGATCGAACCGGCAGCTGGAGATCACCGCGGAGGCTGCGTTCGGCGACTACGACTCCACGGACGAGCTGCCGGCCGGGTCGACCCCGAAGGGGTGGTTCGCCGCGGCGGATCTCCAAACGAGCCGGCGCTGGAACCTGGGCGGCTTCGCGGAGAACACGACCTCGCGACTGGACGACGACCTGCAGGTGAATCGCTACGGCGGCTTCCTTGGCTTCGCTCTCATGGAAGAGTCCACTCTCTTCCGCGTGATGGGGTCGTCGACGGATCCGGATGGAAGCGAACGCGAAGACGAGTTGATCGTGCAGGCGATCTTTGGCCTGGGGCCCCACCGCCCCCACCGGTACTAGTCATGAACACCCTTCGGATCATCATCGCCTGGGTTGCCTTTGCCGCCGTGGCTCATGCGGACCCTCTGCACGTGGTCTGCGCCACGAACGATCTCGGAGCCATTGCACGGGCCGTGACCGGTCCCGAAGCAAGAATCGACGTGGCCGCTCGCCCCGACCGAGATCCGCACGCGTTCGAAGTGCGCCCGAGCACCGTGCGCAACGCCGGCAAGGCCGATATCTACCTGGAAGTAGGGCTGTCGCTCGATCTCTGGTCCGTCGACGTCGTTCGCGGTTCCCGGAACCGCAATCTCGTGGTCGTGACGTGCGCCGACGCCATCCAGCCCATCGAGGTTCCGACCGGTCGGGTCGACGCGTCGATGGGCGATGTCCACTCGGAAGGCAATCCGCACTACTGGCTGGATCCGGTCAACGCGATTTCCGTCGCGCGTCTCCTGGCCGAGCGATTCGCGCAGGTCGATCCGGCGCGAGTCGAGACCTATCCGGCCAACGCGGAAGCCTTTGCCCTCCGGATCGAAGAACGACTCCCCGTCTGGCGAGCGCGGCTTGAGGGACGGTCGTTCATCGAGTTTCACCGAAGCTGGGGGTATCTGGCCGAACGGTTCTCGATGCGAATCGCCGGTCGGGTGGAACCGTTGCCCGGGATTCCTCCCGGCGCTCGCCACCTGGCCGCCCTCGCCGAGCTGATCCGCGAGCAGCAGATTCCACTCGTCGTCCGCGACGTGTACCACACGGCATCCGCAGTCGAGTTCCTCGCCCGGGAGACCGGGGTGCGCTCCGCCGTGCTGCCCACCAGCTGCGACGAGCCGACACCGGAGGCGTTCCTGGCTCATTTCGATCGCGTGGCAGACGTGCTGGGCATGCCGATCGAAGGCCCAGGCTCGGGAGAGTCCAGATGATCGACTGGTTGCTCGAACCGTGGACCTACTCGTTCATGCGCTGGGCGCTGGTCAGCTGCGTCGTGCTCGCCGCCATCCACGCCTACCTCGGCTTTCATGTGGTCCACCGTGGCGTCCTGTTCGTCGACCTGGCGATGGCACAGATGGCGGCGCTCGGCTCGGCCGCCGGAATCGTCCTCGGATTCGAACACGACACGCCGCAGGGCTACGGGATGTCTCTCGGCTTCGCGCTCGGCACGGCCGCCCTGATCGCTCTCCTGCGCAGCCGCCGGATTCACCAGGAGGCGATTGTTGCGATCATCTACGGCGTGGCGACCGCCGCGACGTTCGTCGTGCTCGAGCACTCGCCTCACGGCATGGATGAGGTGAAACACCTGTTCGTGGGGCAGGTGCT
>BQJX01000398.1 GCA_021604925.1 Gemmatimonadota bacterium | reverse complement strand
GCCGGGATGATTGGGAGGCGTACACGCCCTACGAGATCCGCAATGCGGGGGCCTTCGTCCGGTTGGGGCGGAGTGACCGGGCGCACGAGGTGCTCACGTTCTTCCTGGACGACCAGCGTCCCGCCGGGTGGAACCAGTGGCCGGAGGTCGTGCGGCGCGACCTGCGCCAGGCGGCGTTTCTCGGTGACCTGCCCCACGGCTGGGTGGGGTCCGACTACATCCGGTCCGTTCTCGATCTGTTCGCGTACGAGCGCGGATCGGATGAGTCGCTGGTGATCGGCGCCGGGATTCCGGAGGAATGGCTGACCGGGCACGGCGTCCGCGTGCGGGGGCTGCGCACCGAGTGGGGCCCACTGGACCTGACCATGAGATCCGACGGCGATGTCACCCGCATCCTGCTGGCCGGAAGTCTCGGTGTACCGCCCGGCGGGTTCGCGGTGCACATCCCCAAGGGATCTCACAGGGCCTCGGTCAACGGCGTCGCCGTGGTCACGATCCCGGGAACGCCGCTGCGCGTGCGGGAAGTCCCCGCTCGCATCGAACTCACCCGCTAGCGTCTGCCTACTTCAGCGGAGCCCGGCCCCGTGGGTCCGGATGAGGTCGCGGTAGACGAGGGCACTGGCCTTCGGCGTCCGCTGCTGCGTTTCGAAATCCACATGCACCAACCCGAAGCGCTTGGAATACCCGGCCGCCCACTCGAAGTTGTCCAGGAGCGACCACGCAAAGTATCCGCGCACGTCGACGCCTTGCCGGATCGCGGTGCGCACTGCCTCCAGGTGCGTGCGCAGGTAGTCCACTCGAAGGGGATCGTTCACGGTGCCGTCGGGCGCGCTGGGCGGATCGGGGAACGCCGCGCCGTTCTCGGTCACGTAGATCGGCGGCGAACCGTATCGCTCCGCTACCCAGCGAAGAACCCGCGTGAGGCTTTCCGGGTGGACCTCCCAGTCCATTTCCGTGTAGCGCGCACCGTCCTGCCGGACGGGAGCGGCCCGATCGGGAACTTCGGAATCGTCGCGCCGAACGACCGCCCGCGTGTAGTAGTTGATGCCGACAAAGTCGATGGTGCGTCGAATGGCCGCCAGGTCCTCGGCCGGGAACTCCGGCCAGTCCTCCCCGAACAGGGCGGCCATCTCCTCCGGGTAGTGTCCGAGCAGCACCGGATCCAGGTAGAAGCGGTTCATGTACGCGTCCGCGCGATTCGTCGCCGCGGCGTCGTCGGCCGACCCGGACGCGGCGTCCTTCGGCTCCAGGTTCACAACGAGGCCGATCTTCCCGCGACCCAGCGAGCGATACGCATCCACCGCGGCCCCGTGGGCCAGGAGAAGGTGGTGCGACGCGACGGGAGCCTCGGCCGCATTGCGACGCCCGGGCGCGTGCACGCCGTGCACGTACCCGGCATCCACCACAACCCAGGGCTCGTTGAGGGTCGTCCAAAGCGGAACGCGGTCGCCGAGCGCCCGAAACATCACGGAGGCATAGTCGGCAAACCAGCCCACGATATCCCGGTGGAGCCAACCGCCTTGGTCGTCCAGTGCGGCCGGAAGGTCCCAATGGAACAGCGTGACGTTCGGCTGGATTCCGTGTTCGAGCAGCTCGTCCACCAGGCGGGAATAGAAATCCACGCCGGCCTGGTTCACCGAGCCACGCCCGTCCGGCAGGACGCGGGACCAGGCCACGCTGAATCGGTAGGCCTGCAGTCCAAGGTCGGACATCAGCGCCACGTCGTCGCGATACCGTCGGTAGTGGTCGCACGCCACGTCGCCGGTGGCGCCGTCCTTCGTGTTTCCCGACTGATGCGTGAAGTGATGCCAGTTGGAGACGCCGGCACCGTCCGCCAGCGGTGATCCCTCGATCTGGTAGGCGGAGGTCGCCGCACCCCACAGGAATCCCGCCGGGAATCGACCCTCCGCGTTGAGTTCCGCGGCGACGTCGCGGTCCGGGCTCAACCCGCAGCTCCGGGGCCGAGGACGATCTCGATTGCACGCGACCCGGATTCCCCGTTCATCGGAAGGAAGGCGGCCCCGGCCCGGATCGGCGCCGGCACTCCGTCGACCCGCGCCTCCACGACCCGGTCGGCCTGCGACATCGGGTTCGTGATGTGCAGGCGAAACTCGGTCCCGCCGGGCGGTCGGTAGACGATCCTGAACTCCGGCCAGTCGTGCGGGATGCACGGCCGCATCACGATCGTGTCGCCATTCTCGATCCGGAATCCCAGGAGCGATTCCAGGGTCACGCGCACCATCCAGCCGGCCGCGCCCGTGTACCACGTCCACCCGCCCCGCCCGACGTGCGGCGCGACCCCGTACACGTCCGCGGCCAGCACGTACGGTTCGACCTGGTACGTCTCGACCTGTTCGGGGGTGCGAGCGTGATGGATCGGATTCAGGAGTTCCAACAGCGCGGCCACCCGGTCGTTGCGACCCAGTTCCGCCATCGCGCGCACTACCCACAGCGCGGCATGGGTGTACTGACCGCCGTTCTCGCGCACGCCGGGAACGTATCCCTTGATGTAGCCGGGATCGTGCGGCGTGTTCTCGAACGGAGGAGTCAGCAGGCGGATCAAGCCGTCCTCCTCCGAGATCAGGTGCCGTTCGACGGAGTCCATCGCCTGCGTTGCGCGTTCGGGCGGTGCCACCTTGGACAGGACGCTCCAGGCCTGGACGAGTCCGTCGATGCGACACTCGCTGCTTTCGTGCGAACCCAGCGGGGTACCGTCGTCGTAGAAACCGCGCAGGTACCAGTCTCCATCCCAGGCGTTGTCGTTTGCGTCCTTGGCGAGGCGATCCCGGAACTCCGAAAGGTGCCGGATCCGGTCGTGATCGCCGCGCGCCTCGCACAGCGGGAGGAAATCGGTAAGCACGGAGTGGAGGAAGAACGCCATCCATACGCTCTCTCCCTTGCCCTCCCGACCGACGCGATTCATGCCGTCGTTCCAGTCGCCGGTGCCGAACAAGGGGAGTCCATGGTCGCCACGGGTCAAGGAGCGGTCGATCGCCCGGGCGCAGTGCTCGTACAGACTCGCGCTCTCCCCGGCCGGCTCCGGGAACACATAGGCTTCGTCCTCGCCGGCTTCCAGCGATCGCGCCGCGACGAAGGGAACGCTCTCGTCCAGGATCGCGTGGTCCCCGGTGGTCCGCACATAGAACGCCGCGAGCAACGGCAGCCAGAGCAGGTCGTCCGCGAACCGCGTGCGAATCCCGCCACCGGGGGCCGGGTGCCACCAGTGCAGCACGTCGCCTTCGACAAACTGGTGCGCAGCGTGCAGCAGGATCTGCGCCCGCGTCTGCTCCGGCCACAGATACACCAGCGACGCCGCGTCCTGCAGTTGATCCCGGAAGCCGAAGGCTCCCCCGGATTGATAGAGGGCGGAGCGTCCCCACAGCCGGCACGCCAGCACCTGGTAAGGCAACCATCCGTTGACCAGGAGGTCCAGGGCCGGCAAGGGCGTTTCGATGTGGACCGAGGCCAGCCCGTCCTCCCAAAACTCGCGGACTTCCCGAAGGGCCGCGTGGGCGTCGGCCGGTCTCGAGTACCGGGCGATCAGTGCGGGCACGTTCTCCTCGAGATCGACGCCGAGAAGGAACGAGACCTCCAGCGTGCTCTCCGCCGGAACGTCCACGACGATCTGCTGGGCCAGGCACGGATCCAGGCCCGCCCCCGTCCGGCCGCCGAGCGGACCGGGCGAGCAC
>BQJX01000397.1 GCA_021604925.1 Gemmatimonadota bacterium | reverse complement strand
CCATCTGCATGAGACGCGTGGCTTCTTCGGTACCGGGTTCCGCGTCCACCAGCACGAGCGCCAGCGTGCGTTCCGCTCGCAGTGCCGCCCGGCCGAGTTCTCCGGCTCCGGTTCCGTCGGCGGGAATCCTCTCCGCCCACTCGTTCAGGTCCGACCGCGCAATCCGCCACCATCGCGGATCTCCGGTGACCCGGCCCAGTTCCACCAGGAAGCGAAGCGCCGCTCCGTTCCACGCGGGATCCAACGGTGCACTCTCCACGAACGCGCCCAGTCCGGATCCCTTGGGGACGTTCCGGAATCCGAATCCCCCGTCGTTGCGGAATCGCGACAGGAGCGCCTCGGCCAACCGCGTGGCCGCCACGATCGCATCCGGATCCCCGGTCACCGCGTGGTACGCAAGCAACCCCGACCCCGCGTCGGCCTGATCCCGCAGATTCCCGGTCCCCGGTTTGGCGAACAACCGCCGGGCCGTCCCGTCCGGCTCGAACCCGCCTTCGAGAAGCTCACGACCCGCGGGCCCCACCGCTTCCGTCATCCGGTCGTCCCCCCAGGTGCGGAAGTACTGCACCAGGGTCTGCTGCATCACGAAGTTCGCGCCGAGCGGAACGTGGGCCGTGCGAAACGGCGTGCCCACTCGTCGGCGGGCGGCCCAGTTCATGGAGTAGTACTGACGGCCTTCCATCACCAGTTCGTGCCCGTCGCGGTCGAAGACATCCGCCGACTGCGAACCCAGGTAGATCGCGCTGTTCCCGGTCCGGAGCGAGTCGTTCAGCCAGCGAAGGATTGCCAGCGCCCCCAGACCGGTTTCCGAGCGGCCGCCCATGCGACTCCACGCCGCCAGCACGGCCCCCGCCTCGGCGTTCTGACGCAGCACCTTCTCGTAGTGGACGGCGCTCTGGTCGTCCAGCGCGGCCGAGCGATGCACGCCCCCGGCCTCGCGATCGAAGAGCGCGCTGGCCAGCAGCGCGGTCGTGTCCCGGTCCAGCTGCGTGCGGGACCGCGTGCGCAAACGGACCCGGCCGTACTCGGAGAGGAAGTGCAGATCGGAGAAATCCAGGTCGTCGTGGACCACCGGAAGGGCGCGATCCCCCTTCTCATAGAGATCGAGAAGCAGGCGTCCGAGCCGGTTCGTGAGCTTCTTGGCGTTGAACTCCAGCAGCACCGGCTCCGGAGCGGGCGGGGCCACGGGTTCCGGCGGCGAGGTGGCGTACTCGTCCAGGTAGTACACAAGTTCCTCGGCCCCCATTGGCGGGAACGAGACGACAGGCCTTCCCCGGCTGTTCAGGAAATGGAACGAAGGAAGAAGGCCGCTGCGAATCCGGTACAGACCGCGCAGTTCCGGATAGATGGAGGCATCCGCAAGCACCGGCACCCACCGGTCATTCAGGCGCTCCACCACGTCGGGATCGTGGAACAGCCGATCCGCCAGCAGGAAGTGATCCCACGTCCAGGGAGCGGTGAGGACCAGGAACACCCGTCGATCGGAGTCGGTGGCCTCGTCGAAGGCGGCCTGCCCGTACGCGCGCCACTGCACCGGGGAGCTCTCGAACGGAGAGCCGGACGCAGCGATCGGAGCACCGCAAAGCAGCGCCCAGCCGGTGACCGAGAGGGAGAGCAGGTTGCGCATGGGTCGCCAGTGCTGCAGGGGTAGGATCAGAAGACGCCAAACCAGTCGCTGAGAAGGTACTCCAGGCGGCCGATCAGCAGGGACACGCGCGCCATCACGGTGTAGCCGAAGCTGGCTCCGAACGCGACCATCAGCACCCAGATCCCCGCCCGCGACGCCTTGCCGAAGAGGCCCGTGTGCTCCTTCGAGAAGAAGAAGTAGATCAGCCCGCAAACGATCCCCACCACGATGATGATGTTGGAGAACGAGAGCATGAAGCTGTGCAGGGTGTGAAACGGCATGGAACTGTCCACCAGCACGACCAGCGGCAGCGCCAGCGTCTTCTTGATCTGCAGGATGAAGTCCGAGACCAGGTACCGCGTGAGGTTGGATCCGGCCGTGTATCCGATGATGAACGCCATGGACCAGCGTGACAGCCAGGCGACGGACGGCACCAGCCGGAGGAGCAACAGGATGCCCAGGATCAGCGGGGTCAGGTACACGAGATCCGGCGATTGCCCGGCCGCGGCCGGAACCACCGATTCGAACTGCGCCGGCATGAGCTTGGCAAGCAGGTTCGGGACGATCTGCTGCCAGTACCCCTGCACCATCCAGTACGCCGCGGACACGCCCACGAACAGGTGCTCCGCGAACTTGTACAGCGGGTTGTCCCGGTACAGGAAGCTGAAGATCATGAGCGTCAGGAGCGCGCCCACCCAGATATCGACTTGTCCGCTCACTCGTGCACTCCCGGTCTATTTGCGCGCGCGACGCTTCTGGGTGAAGTAGGAGATGTTCCCGAGCACGACGAAGCCGATGATCACGAGGTGCGCCCACGTCTGCGGGAACATCCGGATCAGCGCCTGCTTCGCCTGCACCGCGAACTCCGGGTACGCGTCCGTCACCAGTCGCTCATACTCGGCGGCGCCCTGGAGTCCGCCCATGAGTCCGCGCAACTGGGTCGGGTAGTACGGATACAGCAGCGGCGCCTCCACCGCGGTGACTCCGCCGCCCACCGGCACTCCCGTGGGGTCGCCGGCAAACTGGACCCACTCCTTCACGCCCGGATAGCCTGAACCGATCGCAATCACCATGTCGAAGTCGGCGATCGTGGTGATCGGGGCCATCATCTCCAGCTCGGAGGTGGGCCGGGAGGGAAACTCGTCGCCGTAGCCGATGTCCGAGGTGTACTGGCCCTTGAAGTCACTGGTGAGGGACTGGATCAAGCCCTGGTTCCCGACCTTGTAGCCGAGGTTCAGGAAGTCCTCGCCGTACTTCTTGTCCGGGAAGTCCGACGCGATCACGTTCTGCATGACGTTCGCGATGAGCGGCGGACCGGTCGCCCAGATCGTCATCACGTAGAGCTTGAGATCGCGCTTGAGGGCGTGCCGCGTGACCGCGTGCGCCATGGGATCGTTCTCGGGAACGGTGCTCGGGCCGTAGTCCAGCGACAGCACCACCCGGGAACCGGCGGGCAGCGCTTCGACCGAGTCGTAGAGGTCCTGCACGATCGGGCTCGGAATCACGGGGGCCGGGCGTCGCAGCAGCAGCGGAATCGTGACCGACACCGCGATGAACAGGAAGATCCAGCGGCGATCGAGCGTACCCAGGCGTTCCAGGAAGTTCAGCATCAGTCCCCTCCGCCGAGATGGGACCGTTCAATTCCCAGAATCAGTCGCAGCGAGTTCGAGACGATTCCGAGTGCGATTCCGATTTGGATCGTCCGCTGACCGGCGAGGTTCGGGACCGACATGATCCAGGCCGACAGGTTCGGAATGTGCAGGTAGGTAGCGAACGGCTCCGGCATCCAGTTGGTGAGCGCCGCGCCGACCGGCGTGCGGCCGATCAGGATCACGAACGCCGCGAGCAGGAGCACCGTGGCCTCCGGGGTCTTGGCCCGGAACGCGCGATAACTGGCCGACGCCACGAAGAACGCCAGCAGCGAGAACATGGTGGCCTGGCACGGCGTGAATACGGCTCGATAGAGCCAGTCGTACCAGAGCCTCGCGTCTTCGAGCGGAACGGTGAGATCGCCGCCGGAACCCGACTTGAACAGCCCCACCAGCAGCATCACCACAAACCC
>BQJX01000396.1 GCA_021604925.1 Gemmatimonadota bacterium | reverse complement strand
GCATACGGTGTCCAGTAACCCGAGTCATGGTAGCGAGATACGCTTGACTTTTGGCGAGAACCCGGTATTATTGGCTAGATAAGCTAGCTAAGAATGGAGAATTGCCGTGGACTGGAAACTAGCCGAAGCCAAAGACAAGTTCAGCGAGGTCGTACGACGAGCGCTCGCGGACGGGCCCCAGCGCGTGATGCGGCGCAAGGAAGCCGTTGTGGTCGTCTCGGAGCGAGAGTACCAGCGCCTGACTGGTGCGCGCACGTCGTTTAAGGACTTCCTTCTCGATGCGCCTGACATGGGTGGTTTGGACCTCTCACGAGATCCGTCGCCCGCGCGGGACGTCGATCTGTGAACGTGCTCCTGGATACCTGTGTCGTCTCTGAAGTCCGAAGGACCCAAGGGCATCCGCGCGTGCGCGAGCGAGTGGAAGCGATCCGCAGCCAGAATCTGTTTCTCAGCGTCGTAACGCTCGGTGAGGTGACCAAAGGCATCTCGTTACTCGACGATGGAGCCCAGAAAGAGGCCCTGAGTCGCTGGCTTCTCATGCTCGAGCAGGACTACGCGGCGAGAATCCTCCCAATCGATGTGGATACATCTCGGATCTGGGGAGAAATCACCGCGAGGGCTCAGCGGCGGGGGAGGGTGGTTCCCGCTTGCGACGGGCTCATCGCGGCGACCGCGATCCGGCATGGTCTGCATGTCATGACGCGCAATACCGCGGACTTCCAGGAGACCGGCGCGATGCTCATCAACCCCTGGGAAGACGCCTGAATCTGTATCACGCGCTGGTTGGTTTGAGCTTTTTTGGATGGCTGCCCGGGTGTTGTCTCAAGGCACAGTAGCAGCTCGATCAATTTGATAGAATCTCCGTAAAGGGCTAGCCTTGTTTTGTTTACATGGGCATATCTAGGAGATTCACATCATGAGAGTATCCGGTATGACGCTCGCATTCTTGGCGAGCATTCTTTTTCTATCTCCCCCGACATTGGCCGGGGAATGGAAAAAGCACGTCAAAGGCAAGGTCGAAATCTCTGTTCGTAAGGACAGTAAGGCCAGTGTCGAAGTCTACGAGTACGTGATTCACAAGGGGCTGCCTCATTGGAGTCGCGTAACGACTATCCATCCGGGCAAGAGCGCAACGATGGACGTAAAGCCGATCATCAAGGGCGACAGCCTGAAGTTCGTCTGCAACGGACGGAAGTACAAGTCTGCTAGTGACGTCAAGGGAGGTTTCGATCTCCACTTCGACAATGTCTGGCTGAGTTTGCGCCACAAGTAATAGTTCTCCGCCGCGCCGGTGCGGACGATGTTCGTATTCGGCGCGGCTTCTCACGCCTCAGCAATCTCGATCCCCGAGACCGCCGTTGCCGTCTCATCTACGATCGCCGACTCCTCCACCTCCTGCATCCACGAGATCCGATGCTCGACGAGCCTCTCGAAGATCGCCCCGAGGTGCCGGCCCTTGATCGTCACGCTGTGACTCACGTACTTCATGACGATCCCCTCCGATGGATCGAAGTTGATCTCGACCAGGTAGGAGTACATGAGCGCCTTCTGGTTCCCGTTCTTTTGCTTCAGAACCAGCATGGCGGGCGCCATCCGGTTTGCTTTGGCTATCCCGAAACACTCGACCTCTCCGCTGATCGGATGGACCTTGGCGGGCGCCTGCGGCTCGTCTGAGTCGTCACCGGGGGGATCGGCGTATTTCTTCACGAAACTGTGTGCGTCGTTGCTCATAGACCTGGCTCCGGTTCGGGTTCTCGCTGCGATTGGGTGGGTTCATCCCACTGTTGGAGGTGTTCGTTCGCTGTCTCTTTGGCCGCATCCCATTGGCGGCTGGCGTAGTCCCTCGCGCCAGCGGCCCATTGCTGCATTCGGATGGCATGGGCCTTGGCGCGGTCATACCTCGTTGTCGCCACTTCCTCGGCCTCGGGCTTCATCAATTCGGTTGCCGACATCCGCTCCCTCGATTCCTCGACCGCTTCCCGTAGTCCTTCTTTGTCGTCGGTGAAGACGGTTGCCTGCTCACGAGCGCGGCTCACCGAGACGTAGAACTGCTCGCGAGACGATGCGACGAAGGACTCAGAGCCCTGGGCGATGAAGACCCGGTCGACCGTTTTGCCTTGCGACGAGTGAGATGTCGTCACATACCCGTGGGCCAGGTGCCCGAAATCCCGAGGGAGTACCCAGCCGTTGTCGAGCTCGAGGTCGCCAGACTCGGTATACCCCTTGAAGTTGTACATGGAGCCGTTGTTCAGCCGATGCTTGCCGTCTGCGGTCTTTCCGTTGCGAGTGATGCGAAGCGTCTCGCCTTCTGCGATCGGGAGGAAGTCGGAGGCATAGACCTCGAAATGCCTGGCCGCCTCGCCTGGGAGCGTGAGCTGCTTGCCGCTCTCATGCTCGAGTGTCACTTCGTGTTCGGTGCCGACCACGCGGTACTTCTCGCCGGCGCGAGCCTTCCCTGAATGCTGATGGAACTGGACGACATGGCCCAGCTGGTAGCGGGCCGGGTCGCTTCGCTCGGCTTCGGTCCAGCCGCTATTCTTCAGGCGCGGTACCACGAACTCGCCGCCTCGAAGGCGTCCTTGCTCGCGAAGCCCGTCCCGGATCAGCTCGGTGACCTCTTCACCTTCCCGGTGAGTGGGGGACACGACGAGGGCGGATTTCTTATCGCTCACAGCCGCGAGATACTCATCGGCGAGCACCTTGTGCCGCTCATGGACCTCGACTTCTCGGATCCCGCCCAGCGCATCGAGCTGCTTGAAGCCGCCTTCGATGTCGCCCTTGGCGATCGCGTCAACGGCTTCCTTGTAGGATCCCTTTTGCCTCACAATGGCCGTGACTTCGGCAGGGCGAACGCCTGCTTCGGTTTCCAGGAGCCGTAGCGCGTCTCCCCTGGAGACAGCCTTGTGCTGCTTGGTGTCGCCGCACAGAATGACGCGGCACTCGAGCTCATCGGCCTTCTGAAACACTTGGCCGACATCGCGGGTGCCAAGAAGCCCGGCCTCGTCGATCCAGAGGACTCCACCCCTTGATCTTGCCTGCATTTCCTCATCTCCCAGGAATCTCGCAACGGTTTCAGCATTGAAGAACCCCTCGCGGCGAAGCACCCCTCGGGAGGCTTCCGCGGTGGGGGCGAGGACCACGACCTGTCGGTCGTTCTCCTTGAGGCCGCGGGCGGCCTCCCTCATCAGCGTGGTTTTCCCGGTACCGGCTCCCCCTCGGATCATCATCACCCGGTCGTGGGAGTCCCAGATATGGCGGACTGCCGAGCGTTGGCCGTCATTGAGGAACGTGGTCTGGATTTCCTGGTCGGCGGCGAGTGGCGCGTGGGCTCCCCGGCCGTCGCGGGCGAAGGCGAGCATCGCTCGCTCTTCCTCGAGGACGTTCTCGGTGCTGACCATGGACCGACCATCGACCTCGCGGCGGAGGAGGGCGGACCGACTTGCGGCCTCGTGGACGCCGTCGACTGTGACCTCGCCGACGCCGCGGCGAAGGGCAGTCTCCAGCACCTTTCGTTCGGAGGTCACCGAGGCTCGTGCGAACTCGTGCTCGGTCGCGTAGTCAACGGCCGCTTCGGATGACAGTCCGGCGGACCCGTTGCCACCTGTTGACGGCTCCTCGTTTCCTGCGGCTAATATTGCGCTTCGCTCTTCCTCTGTGAGCCGTGAATTCCACTCGTCTTTCAGCTCGGCG
>BQJX01000395.1 GCA_021604925.1 Gemmatimonadota bacterium | reverse complement strand
GCTCGCGCCTCCGGGGTAGCCGTTCACCGGCAGGGAAGCGGTGACCGTGTTCGAGACCGGGTCGATCACATCCACGGCGCCCAGTGTGGTGCCGAAATCCCCGGTGCAAACCACGTGCACGTTCCCCTCGGACGAAAGCACGCACTCCTGCGGATTCAGATTCACCGGAACGGTGGCCACCACCGAGAACGAGTCCAGGTCGATCACGCTGACCGTGCCGGGCTCGTACGAGAACGTGCCGAAGTCGAAGCCGGTGTTGGCCACGTAGAGATGGCCGTTGGCGACGGCCATCCCTTCCGGAGCCGTGCCCACGTCCACGGATCCGAAGACCGTGCCGCCCAGCGGATCGACCGAGTACACGCGGTCGTGGAGGAGCGCCGTCACGTAGGCGCGCCCCGCGTGGATCTCCGCCGCCCACGGATTGGCGCCGGCCGGCAGAGGCACCGTGCCGAGGACGCTCTCGCCCAGCAGATCGATCACGGTCAGGTCATCCGACCCCGAGTTGACGGCGACTGCCCAGGTCTGCAGATCGTCCACTTCGATGCGGTTGACCACGGAACCCACGGACAGCAGGTTCGACGTGACCACGCCCGAGTCCAGATCCACTCGAGTCACGGAAGCGTCGTTGGCGCCCACCACATAGGCGGCGCGATCGGGCGGAGCGGCCGTGGCGGCCGCGAGAAACAGTGACAGCAGGGGGGGCGCTAGTGCCGCGCGCATTCCCCATCGGACCCAAAGAGACATCTCGCCCTCCGAGCCTCGACGGCTGGTAGGAGCGACGATCCGAGATTGCTGATGGGACGCGCGGAGAATCCGCGACCGGAAATCGACGTCACCTGCCTCACCCTCGAAGGCGGTAAGTGTGCGCTCAGGCCGGTCTCCTGGCTCGCGGGTCAACCGCCTCCCACGCCTTCCGGTCTCCCGTGGCAGTGTGGGGGCGTCTCCGCTTACAGTGGCGGGGCCGCGCCGGTTTCTCACCGGCTTCCCGTGACACCTGAGCATGTTGCGATGGTCAGTCCACCGCGACGCGAGAAGACCACAGGCCGACCCCACCGGTCAAGCACGGCGGCGAGTCCGGCACGCCGGCCGGTCAAGCACGCCGGCGGGGCCCGCACCCGCGGCCCCGCACCCGCGGCCCAGCACCCCTTCCGGTCAAAGGGTTCTTACGCGAACCGCGTCCCCGATGGCCGATCCATCTGGTAGAATCGTCGCCTGAGCCACGATCCAAAGTGCGGAACCGCAGGAATGGCATGGGGTTCCCAGGCAGTCGAAGGGAGCAGGTTTGAAGAATCTCGTCATCGCCGCCGTCGTTCTCGGAGCCCTGACGGTCCCGCTGGCCGTGGGGGGGCAGGGGGCATCGGACCAGGCTGCGCTCCAGGCCGAGCTCGATGCGCTTCTGGGAGAGATCCTGGAGAGCGTAGAGGAGGGCCCCGATCCGTTCGCGGACGGCGCCGAGCCGGACCTGTTGATCCTGAGCACTTCGGATACCCAGGGCGAAGTCGCCCCCTGCGGTTGAAGCAAGAACCCCAACGGGGGACTGGCCCGGAGGGCCAGCATCATTCAGGACTACCGAGATCAGCCAACGGCCATGGTGCTGGTGGATGCCGGCGGATTCACCGGGGGGCAAAGCGCCACGTTCGAGCCGCGCGCCCTGTTCATGGCCGAGATGATGAAGGAACTGAACTACGACGCCATGACGCTGGGCGCCAAGGAAGCGGCGCTGGGAGCGGACATGGTGCGCGCCCTGGCCTCGGATCCCACCCTGCCGCTGGTCTCGGCCAACCTGCGGGACGCGGAGACGGGCGAACTCCTGCTGCCGGCCATGAAAGTGGTGATGCGCGGCGACGTCCGCGTGGGGATCACCGCGGTCAGCACCCTGCAGCCGGATCGGCTGGAAGAGATCGACATCCACCCGGCAGACGCGGTGGAATCGCTGCGCGCGGTCGTGCCGGATCTACGGGAGCGTTGCGACGTACTGGTCCTGCTGTGCCGCTCCGGCCTCTCCGAGGCCAAGCACATTTCCTCAAGCCTGGAACAGTCCGTGGACGTGGTCGTGGTGGGCAACGGGAAGGGCGGCCGTGGTCCGGTTACTCCGGAGACGGGCGGGTCGCTGTACCTGACGGCCGCCACCCGTGGGCAGTCGATGGGATTGGCGCGCCTGCTGCTTCCGAAGGGGGATGCGCCCCTGCGGATGGCGGGCGACGAGATCGTGCTGTCCCGCGACGTGCCCGAGGATCCGGACGTGGAAGCCGTGGTGTCGGAGTTCATGAAGAACCTCAACGCGAGTCTGGCCGGTAGGGGGCGGGCGGCGGCCACGAGCCGAACCTCGCCCGACGGCCACTACTTCGTCGGTGCCAAGAGCTGCGGCGAATGCCACGAGCGCGAGTACGAGCGCTGGCTGGAAACGCCGCACTCCATCGCCTTCGACACGTTGATTCTCGCGGAGTCGGAGTCGCTGCCGGAGTGCTACTCCTGCCACGTCACGGGTCACAACGATGCGGCCGGCTATGACCCCTCGGTCGATCGCGCCACGCAACTCGTGAACGTGCAGTGCGAAGTCTGCCACGACAAGGGCAGTCGCCACGCTCGGGACGGAACCTACGGCGACTCGCTCCTGATGAATGCGTGCGTGACCTGCCACAACCAGGAGAACAGCCCGGACTTCGATCCGGAACTCTACTGGCTCATGATGGAGCACTGAGCGAGGACAACTTGGCGAGCTGGGATCGCGTCATCGGCCATGTGGACATGGATTCGTTCTATGCCTCGGTGGAAGTGCGCGACCATCCCGCGCTCGCGGGAAAGCCGGTGGCGGTGGGCGGCGCGGCCGACGGGCGCGGCGTGGTGTCGTCCGCCTCGTACGAGGCGCGCGCGTTCGGCGTGCGCTCCGCCATGCCCATGTCGACCGCCCTGCGCAAGTGCCCGGACCTGGTCGTGCTGGGCGGCAACATGTCCAAGTACCAGCACGTGTCGCGTCAACTGCGCGAGATCTTCGACTCCTTCTCGCCGCAGGTGGAACCGCTCTCGCTCGACGAGGCCTTTCTGGAGCTCACCGGAACGGAGCGACTGCTGGGCGGTGTTCGGGAGATCGGGACCGCCATCCGCGCCCGGATCCGCAATGACCTCTCCCTGACCGCGTCGGTGGGGATCTCCTGCTCCAAGTTCGTGGCCAAGCTCGCCTCCGATCACGAGAAGCCGGACGGGTTGACCATCGTCCCGCCGGAAGCGGTGGTGAGCTTCGTCCAGTCGCTCCCGTTGGAGCGCCTCTGGGGCGTGGGGCCCGCCACGCTGGAAAACCTGCGGCGCGCCGGCATCCGCACCATCGTGGCCCTGGCCAATGCCGATGAGCACGTTCTCCGTCAGCACGTGGGATCGGGCGCCGGCCGGCTGATCCGGCTGGCGCGCGGCCTGGACGATCGCGCCGTGGTGAACGACAGCGCGGCCAAGAGCGTTTCGCACGAAGTCACGTTCGGGCGGGACGAGGCCGACGACGAGGTGCTGGAGGCGGTGCTCCTGGGTCTGGTGGAAAAGGTGGTGCGCCGCGCCCGCCGACAGGGGGTGGCCGGACGCACGGTGACCCTCAAGGTGCGGCGCCCGGACTTCACCACGCTGTCGCGAAGCCGCACGACCACGTCGCCCGTCGTCGATGTGGGGATGCTATACGCCACGTCGCGCGCGCTGCTGCGGGCCATCGATCGAC
>BQJX01000394.1 GCA_021604925.1 Gemmatimonadota bacterium | reverse complement strand
CTCAAGCACGGGGACGATTCTGCGTTCGCGGAACTCATGCGCCGGCATCGGGGTCCGATCGTCAACTACGTGAATCGCATGATCGGGGATCGCGACCGGGCCGAGGACCTCGCCCAGGAAGTCTTCCTGCGCGTCTACCGGCACGCCGGCACGTATCGGGTGACCGCCCGGTTCACCACCTGGCTCTACACGATCGCATCCAATCTCGGCAAGAACGAGCTCCGCAACCGCGCGCGGCGTCGGAACGTGTCCGTGGAAGACACGCCCTTCGAGCTCAAGCAGGAAGACTACCATCTGGGCACGCGCGAGGATTTCCTGGCACCGGATCGCATCGCCGACCTCAACGACCGCCAGATCAAGGTGCGGCAGGCGATCGATGCGTTGCCGGAGCATTTCCGCATGATGCTGGTGCTGCGCGACATCGAAGGCTTCGCGTACGAAGAAATCGCGTCCATGCTGGACCTCCCGTTGGGCACGGTGAAGTCACGGATCAATCGCGCCCGTCTGGAGTTCAAGAAGCAGGTGGAGCCGCTGCTGGAGGGCCGCCGCAGCAACGATCCGGCGATCTTCTGGAAGGCGTCCCAGAGCAAGGCTGGCGTGCCGTCCCCATTGAAACCGGGTTCGCCGAAAACGGACGGACCTTCTGAAGGAGGAACCCTGCAGTGAAGTGCGAGCGCGTACGAGATCTCGTTTCGGATGCCCTGGACGGCGTGCTGGGCGACCACATCGTGGATCGTTTCCACCAGCACCTGGACTCCTGTCCGCCGTGCCAGTCGTACTACACGGAGCTCAAGGAATCCCTGCTGTTGCTGGAGGAGCTTCCGGTCCTGGAGGTCGACGACAGTTTCGACCGCGCGGTCTGGGCCAGGATCCGCACCGAAGAGCAGCCGCGATCGATCGGCGACATCCTCCGCGAGCGCGCGGAGATGCTGCGGGTTCGGTTCTCGTTCGGGACGGGCCTGTGGCGATGGAGCCCCGTGGGGGTGGCCGCGCTGGTGCTGCTGGGTCTGGCGGTGTCGTCGGATCCTTCGCGACTCCCTCAGGGCGGCGAGTCCCGCTTGGCGGACCTGTCCCCGGTGAACGATCCGGTTCAGGAATCGCAGCCCGGCAGTTCCACGCCTCGCAGTGAGGATCCGTCGGGCCTGCAGGAGGATGCCGGCAACGTGATCGTGTCGAGCTTCGAGGAAGAGGAGTTCCCATCGGCCATGCCGCAGGCGGTCGAAGCGTTCCTGCAGACGGGCCGGGATCTGCGGTTCAAGAACTCGGATACGTACGAGCATTCGAACTATAGCTACCCTTTGCGGCGGATCCCGGATCCGACACAGGGAAGAGCGGCTGGTTTTTCGCTGCGGCGGGGGGATCCGGTACGCACCGGAACCGCAGTGGGGGCCACGGTTCCCGCTCAGAGTGAATCAGGGGTCACGGTCCTCGCGTTTTGAGGAAGACTACCCAATGAGAACCCACCTCCGCCGAATCGTTGTTGTCGCACTGGCGGCGACCGCCGCGTGCCTGTCGGTCTCTCCCGCGATCGCGGATCGCATGCCGGAGATGGACGCCGACACCATCCTCCAGGTCACGGAGCGCTGGAAGAACCGCGTCTTCGTGGTCGTGGCCGATGGCGGCCCCGGGCACGTTCCGGTTAAGAAGGTCCTGGCCGATCCCAAGGCCCTGTACAGAAAGCGCCGCGTTGGATGTGCGATCTTTCTCGGCTCCGGCCGCCACCTGCTGACGACCGCCTCCATGACCACCGGCGGGTCGGAAGTGGAGATCTTTGATGGAGAAGGTCGCCACGTGCTGGCGCGGGTGGTGGGCACCGACAACTTCCTCGATCTCGCGCTCCTGGAAACGCTGGAGGATATCCCCGGCACGGAGGACGTGGGTCCGCTCGACTTCGGAACGGAGCCGGAGGCCGGACAGCCCTGCCTGATCCTGGGCAACGCCTGGGGCCGCGACCTGTTTGCCACCCTGGGCCGACTGGCGGGCACCCTGGAGATCTCTCCGGGCGGGGTCCCCACGCGCGCCCATCGCGTGCTGGCAGCCATCTATCCCGGGGACTCCGGTGCGCTCGTCCTCGACGGCGAGGGCCGGTTCGTGGGATTGGTGACCGGCGTCTCCGATCCCGGCAGACATCCCGTACTGGAGCATGTCGGCGAAATCGGAAATGATGCCAGCTCCGGTCCCGCCGGGAAGGTCGGGTTTGCCGTACCGGCGCGGGAGTGCCGTCGGGCGTGGATGGATCTGCGCGACTTCGGGCATGTGCGCCGCGGTTTCCTGGGCGTTCGCGTCGCCGCGACCAGCGACCTGGGACACGGGGCCACGGTTCTGAATGTAGTGCCGGGCGGTCCGGCGGACGTCGCGGGTTTGGTCCCGGGGGACGTGCTCACCACGTTCGGGTCGCTCTTCATCCGCGGCGGCGGCCAGCTGTGCGCGTACGTCGCGTCGGCGGAGCCGTTCGAAGCGGTGAAGGTGCACGTCCTGCGGGACGGCCGGGAACACATCGTATCGGTGGAAGTGGGTGTGACCGCCGAACTGCCCAAGATGCACAGCGTCACGTTGGAAGATCTCGGCTTCCCTACGGGGCAGCGTCCGGTGCGGCCGGAACCCATGATTCCGGTCGTACAGGGCACGTCGCCTCGTTGACCCTCGGGTCGCGGGCGTGCTAGCGTCCGCGCGCCTTGCCTGGGGGACCCGCATGAACCGCCTCGCCATACTTCTGGCTATTCCCGCCGCCGCGCTGGTGCTCGCGGGTTGCTCCAGCGAGAAGCGAATCCCCGCCGTGGGTCCCGCGTTCGAGATCGTGGTGATGGCTCCCGAAGGAATGGCCGTGCTCGCCGAGGAGGTGCGCACGGTCCTGGGCGAGGATGTCGTGACCATTCGCCCGGAGCCGCGCTACCAGATTGAAGTGGACACGCTGGAAGAGTACCGCTTCTACAAGACCCGCAAACTCCTCTTCGCCGTGGGCCCGCGCGATGCGGACCCCTTTGCCAAGCTGCTCGGCAAGACCACCGGCACCCGGACCCAAACCGCGTACCCCGGACTCTGGGTCGAGGCGGACCCGTTCGCCGCCGGCCAGGTGATGTTCTGGTTGGCCGGAGATCCGCAGACCATCGTCCAGGATCTGCGCGCCCGGGGGGACGAACTCGTCGACATCGTGGAGGACGCCACGGTGGATTTGATCGTGCGCAGCCTGTTTCGCGTGGGCGAGCAGCCCGACGCGCGGGCCACGCTTCGCGCCCGCTGGGGCTGGGGAGTGCGCCTGCCCAGCGAGTTCGTCGTGGAGGATCGTTCGACGGCCGATCGCCGGTTCGTCCGGATCTGGCACGACGCGCCCGTGGAGCAGCTGTTCGTTTCATGGGAAGACGGCCGGGTGGAGCGGACCGCGGACGAGTGGGTGCAGCGTCGGCACGAACTCGCCTGGTACCACCTGGACCGCGACGAAGTCGTGTTTGACCACGCCGGGGCGAGCCCGGCGCCCACGCCGTTCGGTCCGGACGGGTGGAAGCTGACCGGTCTGTGGGAGAACAACCAGTACACGATCGGCGGGCCGTTCGAGAGCTGGGCGTTCTACTGTGATCGCGACGACCGGACCTACCTCGTGGACCTCAGCGTCTACGCCCCGGACCGCGACAAGCTCCCGCTCCTGCGCGTGCTTCGGGCGGTGGCCAGCACGTTCCGCTGCGGCTGCTCGCCCGGCGTCCCC
>BQJX01000393.1 GCA_021604925.1 Gemmatimonadota bacterium | reverse complement strand
GGGCGGGAGTGAACGTAGGACCGGCCATCGCGTTGGGCACGGTGCCCTTCGCCATGTGGACCGTGGGGCTGGCGATCTCCGGGTTCGACCCGGTGTCGCCGGACCTGATGGACCGTTGGGAACATCTTCTGGTGGGCGTCGACAGTTCGGCGGACCTGGAGGAGAGCACCGAACAGGCGATCGGGATTCTCCGGAACACGTGGGTGGCTTCGGAGATTCTCTGGTTCGCGGGGCTTCTGGCCCTGGGAATCGCGCTCACGCGGCGCTTCGCGGGGGCGGCAGATCTGCCGAGAGCGGGACGCTGGCAGCGGCTCGATCTCCCGGACGGTCTCATTGCCGCGTTGATCGGCGGACTGGCGCTGGTGTTGCTGGCAAGCCACGCCGCGCTCACCGCGGTGGGTTGGAATCTGGTCTTCGGCACGGGCGCGCTGTACGCGCTCCGCGGGACCGCGATCGAAGTTTTCTGGATGGACCGGGGATCGGTCAGCCGGGGAATGCGGACACTTTTCTTCGTTGGAAACGTGGTCCTCTTCCTTCCGGTCTTCCTGATTCTCACGGCGGTGTTGGGGATGTTGGACACGTGGTTCGACTTCCGGCGCCTGAAGGGTTCGGAGGGAGGGAGTCATCCTCTCTCGGTGTTTCACCAGTCGTCGGGCGACGATCTGAAAGAGTAGGGGAATCGGAATGAAGGTCATTCTCACAATGGATGTCCCGAACGTCGGATCGCGCGGCGATCGGATCGAAGTGGCCGCCGGGTTCGGGCGCAACTACCTGTTGCCGCGGCAGCTGGCCGTGCCGGAGACCGAGGGCGCGCTGCGCGTCCTGGCCGAAGAAGAGAAGCTGGGCGACGCACGGACCGCAAAGGCGCAGCAGGAAGCCACCAAGATCGCGGACTTCCTGGCCAAGAACGAGATCTTCACCACGCTCAAGATCGGCCGCGAGGGCAAGGCGTTCGGCGCCGTCACGTCCAAGGAACTGGGCATCCTCCTGCGGCAGGTGGGCCTGGATGTGGACCGACGCCGGATCATGATGGATGCGCCGCTGCGTCGGTTGGGCGTGTACCACGTTCCGCTGAACATCCACCCGGACGTGGAGACCAACATCAAGGTGTTCGTGGACCAGGAAGGCGGCTCCAAGGACGGCGCCCGGGACCATCAGGCGGCGTGGGAAGAGGAGCAGAAGGCGGTCGCGGAGGCCAAGCGCGTGGAAGACGAGGCGCGCGCCGAGCGGGCCCGCGAAGCGGAAGAGGCGGCCCGGATCGCCGTGGAGAAGGCGGCGGCCCGCCAGGTCCGCGAGGAAGAAGAGGCCAAGGCCCGAGCTGAAGCCGACGAGGCCGCCCGCATTGCCGCGGGAGGGACCGCCAAGTCCGAGGACGTCCCGAAGGCGGCCGAAGCGGACTCCGCCCAGGAAGCCGCGGCCGAAGAAGCGTCGTGATCCGGAGCAAGACCCACCATCGGCTGGCACCGCTCCGTTGTTTCGGGGCGGTGTTGCCGTTGTTGCTGGCGGCCTGCCAGGGCTCGCCCGGAAAGCTGTCGGGAGATGTGCCGTCCGCGGAGCCCTCGCGGGTGCTCGCCGAAATCGACGGTGCCCGGATCACGGAAGCGGACGTGGACGCCCGCCTGGCGGAACTGCCGGCGCTGGCCCGCCCGGAGTACTCCAGCCCCATCGGGAAGGAACGGCTTCTCCGCCAGATCGTGGAGGAGGAACTGCTCTACCGCGCGGCCACGCAGGAAAAGCTGGATCGCGAGCCGGAAGTGGCGGCGCTGCTGGAGCGATCGCGCCGTCAGCTGCTCACGCAGGCCTACCTGGACCGGATGCAGCGCCAGGCGCAGGACGTGTCCGACAAGGAGGCGCGCGCGTTCTACAAGGCGCACGAGGACGAATACAGGATCGAGCGCACGTTGCGCGTCCGCATCCTCAACAACACGGACCGGAATACGGTGGAACGCGCCCGGGAGATGGCCACCGACGAGAGCATTCCCTTTACCGCGCTCTGTTCCAAGTTCAACGAAAAGCCCCTGCTGATCAAGGCGGGCGGACTGCTCCCCAACTGGGTTCGCAAGGGCAAGGCGGTGGCGTGGCTCGGGAACACTCCGGAGTTCCACGAGGCGGTGTTCGCGTTGAAGGTGGGGGAGTTGAGCGAGGTCTTCGAGACGATCCACGGGTTCAACGTGGCCATGGTGGAAGAGGAGCGCGAGGAGCGGCAGCGCACGTTCGAGGAGGCGCGGCCCGACGTGGTGGGGCGGATCGCCCGGGAACGGAGTTCGCGCGGACTCCCGGAACTGCTCGACGAGTTGAAGGACCGCTACCAGGTCAAGATGCTGGCCGAGCCGTCGCGGTCCGCGGAGGAGATGTTCACCGCGGCGCAGCTGGCGCCCACGCCGGCCCGCAAGGTGGAGCTGTTCGAGGAGCTCGTGGAGCGATATCCTGAGGACGAGCATGTGCTGGAAGCGCTCTTCATGATCGGCTTCACGCGGTCGGAAGAGCTGGCGGACGCGGAGGGGGCTCGGGTGGCCCTGGAGCGCGTGATCCGGGATTTTCCGGAGTCCGAGCTTGCGCAGTCCGCACGGTGGATGCTTTCCTCGGAAGGCGTGCAAACGCCGGTCTTCGAGGACGACGAGAGCGCGGCCCCGGCCCAGGAGTGATCCCATGATCGAGATGACCGTGTCCGGACTGGGGATCGACGACCGCACCCACACGCCGGTGGTCTTCCTGAAGGAAAAAGGCGGCCAGCGCACGTTGCCCATCTGGATCGGGCCGTCCGAGGCCAGCTCGATTGCCATGGAGCTGACCGGGCGCAAGTTCCAGCGTCCCCTCACGCACGATCTGTTGCGAACCACGATCGAGGGACTCGGCGGCGTTGTGCCCAAGGTGGCCATCGTGGATCTGCAGGAGAAGACGTACTTCGCGCGGATCTTCCTGGAGCGCGAGGGCGAGCTCATCACGATCGATGCCCGGCCCTCCGACAGCATTGCGCTGGCGCTGCGGATGCAGTCCGCGATCTTCGTGAAGGAGGACCTCCTCCGCGACGGCGACGAAGAAGAAGACCTGGCCGCCGAAGCGTCCATGGAAGATCTCCAGCGGCAGCTGGAGGACATGGATCCCGAAGAATTCGGCAAGCTCTGGACGTAGAGTGATCACTCTCCTCGCCATTCGGAAGCAGGCACTGGCGGCCCTGGCCCTGGTCGGGTTGGTCGGCTGTGCCGCGCCCGGTCCCGTGCTGCCTCCGGATCTGGATCCGCGACCGGAGATCGACGCTCCCGGTCCGCGCGACGAGAGCGGACTCGACCGGGAGATCCGCGAACTGCGGAGCCGCGGCGAGTTCGGCGCGGCGGAGATGCTGCTGCGTGAGCAGCTGACGGCCGAGGGAGCGGAGGTCGCGCCCGGCTCGGTGCGGCTGATGCTGGGCGAGACGCTGGAGATGGCCGGCCAGAGCGAGCGGGCCGCGGTGGAGTACGCGCTCGTTCCCGAGTCGGTGTCGCGCGCGGAACAGGCGGCGGCCTGGAGCGGACAGGCGCGACTGCGCTCGGAAGCGGGCGACGAGCGGGGAGCCGTGCGGGCATCGCTGCGGGTGTGGGAGCTGAGCGACGATCGCGAGGCACACACCTCCGACGTGCTGCGCGCGCTGCGCTCGCTCCCGGTGGACGATCTGCGTCGGCTCGAGTCCGAGACCCGCGGCCTGGACGCGCACTCGCTGGTCACGCG
>BQJX01000392.1 GCA_021604925.1 Gemmatimonadota bacterium | reverse complement strand
GGTTGACCTTCTTGCGGCCACTCTGGTAGAATCGGCGGCACCTCTTCGGGGGGAGTCCCGGAAACCCGCCGGGCCCCGAAGTCCAACCCAAAAGGAAGCCTATCGCATCTTGCTACGAGTGATTCGGCGGCGAACGCCGGGTCGACCAGCGGGCTAGCATTTCGAGGTTGAGGAGGTCGGCGGGACCGGATTTCGGACCCGCTCGGAGCCAGGAGGCTCCTCTGTTACAGTTTCCCCCCCTCCATACCGGTTTACGGCACCGTTTGACCTCGGTGATGGCTAGTTCATGATCTCCCGGTTTCCGCCAGTTCAGGGCGAGGTTCCGGGAGCCGAAACATCGAGCAGGGACCGTGCCGATGCGGTGCGGGCCGTGCGCGGTTGGCTTCTCTTGTGGCGAGGACGCGAATGACCCGGAAGAACGCGGCTGCGTTTCTCTTCCTGGCGGGGATCTCACTCGTGAGCGCATTGGCGCTGAACGGATGCGGATCACCGTACTACGTGGAAGGGCAAGACGAACTGGGCGACCTGCCCGATTCGCTACGTATTCTCATCGAGGAACGGGAAGCGGAAAAGCGAACCTCGGCCGGCGTGCAGACGGACGAGGGCGTGTTCGTGCGCGACCTGGAGGCGGGCGAGGACGAGATCCTTCTGCCGCTTGAGTACGCGTCCGAGGGTCCCTACCTGCTGCGTCGCGGCGACAAGGTCCAGGTGGACGTTCTCTTCTATCCGGAACTCGAGACCATCACCACCGTTCGCCCGGACGGCATGATCACCGCTCCCGGGCTCGGCGACGTGGGCGCACTGGGCCGCCAGCCCAACGAGGTGGCCGCCGACATCGAGGCCTACTACAGCACGCTGCTGCGCGACCCCACCACCACGTTGAACGTTCTCGCCTTCGGGCAGCGGAACGCCTACGTGCTGGGACAGGTGGCGCGCTCCGGACCGATCGATCTCCAGCAGCGGATGACGCTGACCCAGGCGATTGCGCAGGTCGGTTCGTTCAGTCCCGACGCCAAGCTCGGCACCGTGGTCCTGATTCGCCGGAAGACCGAGAACACGGCCCAAGCGTACCGGCTGGACCTGCGCGGCGTTCTGGATGGCAAGTCCCTGGCCGCGGACGTGGTTCTGCAGCCGGACGACGTGGTCTGGGTACCCAAGACCTTCATCTCGAACATGGAGCGTTTCGTGGACCAGGTGTTCGACGGCCTGATTCCGATTCCGGACCTGTTCGTGCGCACGTACGACGCCATTCACGTGGATGAGCGGTCGGCGCTTCGGCGTACCGACAACAACACCACCGTCCTGACCGGACAGTAGCAGGGGAGCCCGAAGTGTCAGCGGAGCGAATCGCACAGGCAGGACCCACCCGGCAGTTCACCGCTCGCGACATGCTCGCGATGGTGTTCCGCCGCAAGTGGATCATCCTGTCCATCTTCGCGGTCACGCTGGCCATGGGCATCTCCGCGAGCCTCAAGACCACTTCCGAGTTCCTGGCCACGGCCAAGGTCCTGATCCGACGGGCGGAGGGATCCTCGTTTCAGAAACTCCGCTCGCCTTACCTGGGACTGGAAGAGGAGATGAACACGGAGATCGAGATCCTCCGGTCGCAGACGGTCATGGATCGCGCGTTGGCGCAGGTGGAGCTGGAACTGGTCGAACTGAGTGATGCGGAGAAGGCGGAACTCTTCCCGCCGGAAGCGGACGACGAGGTCTACCACCTTCCCACGGCGCGATGGATCATGAAGAGCCTCACGGCCGAGCCGGTCGAGAAGTCGAACGTGATCATGATCCGGTTCCGTCATCAGAACGCGGCCACGGCACGCATGCTGACCGACGCCATCTCGAACGCGTACGTGATCGAGCGGATCTCGGTCCGGCGGAATCCCATGCTGGAGAGCTTCTTCGAGGACCGAACCTCGAATCTGCGGGAGCGCCTTCTCGACCTGCGAACGGAGCTGGGTCAGTTGCAGATCGAGGCCGGTATCTACGACCAGGACTGGCAGCAGCGCGTGAACCTGGGGTCGCTCGACGAAATGAGAACCGAGCTGCTGCGCGTTCGGGTGCGGCGGGAGACGGAGGAGCAGAAGCTGCGCTCGATCCGGCGCCGGATCAACGATGGGAACGTGCTGGTGCCGGCGCTCGAGTTCGAGGACGAGCGCGCGTTCCAGGAGATCCGAACCAAGCTCATCGACAAGCAGACGCGTCTGGCCGAGCTGAAGGGGCGCTACCTGGCGGACCATCCCAAGGTGGAGCAGGCGGAGTCGTTCGTGGCGCTGCTGGAGAGCGATCTGCGCGCGGAGGTGGAGACGCAGCTCGCCATCCGCGAGGGCGGACTGGAAGACATTCGCGCGCATGAAGCGGCGCTGGAGCGGGCGGTTCGCGACCTGCTCGAGGAGTTGAACCGGATTCCGCGCTACGCGCCCATGATTCGACAGATCGAGCGCGAGATCAACAACACGGCGGAACTGTACGAGCTCGTGGGCACCAAGATGGTGGACACGCAGATTTCAGAGACGGAGGACCGGCGGATGGTGAACGCGAAAGTGCTCAGCCCCGCCACGGTGACCATTTCCTTTGTTCAGCAGAAGAAGAGCCTGTTCGCGGTGTTCGCGGCCATGCTCGGTCTTTCGCTGGGGCTGGCACTGGCCTTCCTCCTGGAAGGACTCGACCACACCTTGCACACACCCGACGACGTCGAGATCAACCTGGGGATCCCGCTTTTGGGTTCGATCCCCGAGTTGAGAGCCGCGTCCCGCCGATAGGAGACCACTGGTGTATCTCAAGTTCTTCGGTTTCCAGCGGGCACCCTTTGAACTGGTGCCGGATCCGGACTTTCTCTTCCTGGGAGACGCGCACGATGCCGCCCTGGCCAACCTGGTCATGGGGCTCGAGTCCGGGAAGGGATTCGTGGCGATCTCGGGACCCGTCGGAGCGGGGAAGACCACCATCCTGCGGGCTCTGCTGCGCCGGTTGAAGCGGGCGGAGCGGATCTGTTTCCTGACCCAGCCCGAGATGGAAGTGAAGGACCTGCTGCGCGCGGTGCTCGACGGGTTCGGGCAGCCGTCGGAAGACCTGGCGATCGTGGACCTGCGACGCGCGATCCGCGAGTTCCTAGTGGCGGGTGACGGGCCGGGGATCCTCATCGTGGACGAGGCGCATCTGCTTTCGGAAGAGTCGATGGAGCAGCTGCGCCTCCTCTCGAACCTGGAAGAGGACCATCGCAAGATCCTGCAGATCGTCCTGTCCGGCCAACCCGAGTTGAAGGATCTCCTGTCGCGGCCCAGGCTCCGTCCGCTGGCGCAACGCATCGAGATGTTCTATGACATCCGCGCCCTGGACCGGCAGGAGACGGGTGGCTACATCGAGAGACGGCTTCGAATTGCGGGCAGCCCGGAGACGGTGCGCTTCGACGCGAATGCGGTGGACATGATTCACCACTGTTCGGCCGGGATCCCGCGGCTGATCAACCTCCTGGCGGACCGGGCACTGGTGGCCGGCTACGTGGCGGACACGGGCGAGATCAATCCGGACCTGGTGCGCGAGGCCTACGAGGACCTCGGCGAGGTGACCCGGGCGGTCATGCCGGGCTCGCCGAGAGGTGGACGCAGGGTGGTTCGTCCGGCGCCGCGACCGTCGGCTCCCGTGGCCGCGCCGTCGGCACCGCGCACCGAGGCGCCGGCACCGTCCGCTCCGACGTCCGCGGTTCCGAT
>BQJX01000391.1 GCA_021604925.1 Gemmatimonadota bacterium | reverse complement strand
TGATCTTCCAGGCGACCGCGCAGGACGCCGGCTGCGACCAGATCTACACGATGAACGCCAAGGGATCCGAGCCGCGCCTGGTGTCGACCGGGCTGGGGCGGACCACCTGCGCGTACTTCTTGACCGACGACCGGATCCTGTTCTCGTCCACGCACGCGGGGGGCGCGGACTGCCCGCCGAACCCGGACCACTCCGAGGGCTACGTGTGGCCGCTGTACCCCACCTACGACATCTGGACCGCGGCCGCCGACGGTTCGGATCTGCAACGGCTCACCGAAACCGGATCGTACGATGCGGAGGCGACCGTTTCCCCGGACGGCCAGTGGATCGTGTTCACGTCCACCCGGAACGGCGACATCGACATCTACAAGATGCGCGCGGACGGCTCGGAGGTCACCCAGCTCACGGACGAGCCGGGGTACGACGGCGGCCCGTTCTTCTCGCCCGACGGAACGAAGATCTGCTACCGCGCGTCCCGCCCCGCTCCGGGCGAGGCGCTGGACGAGTACCGTCGCCTGCTGGGCAAGGACCTGATCAAGCCCGGCGCGCTGGAGATCTACTGGATGAACGCGGATGGTTCCGGGAAGACCCGCGTGACCGACAACGGCGCCGCGAACTTTGCGCCGTTCTTCACGCCGGATGGTACGCAACTGATCTTCGCGTCCAATGTGCTCGATGAGCGCGGGCGCAACTTCGATCTGTTTCTCATCGGGGTGGACGGGACGGGCCAGGAACGCGTGACCACGTGCACGTCGTTCGATTCGTTCCCGATGTTCAGCCCGGACGGGAAGAAGCTGGCCTTTGCCTCGAACCGCAACGGATCGGTGCCGGGCGAGACCAACATCTTCGTGGCGGACTGGGTGGACTAGGCGGACCGGGAGGGCGCGCTCACTTCATCCGGAGCATCACGGCGGTGATGTCGTCGCGACGTTCGCCGCCCGCATGGAAGTCCAGGATGTCCTTCCGGATGCGTTCGCTCCCTTCTTCCAACGGCTGGTCGTAGACCTGCTCCACCAGTTCCACGAGCCGTTCCTTGCCGTAGAACTCGCCGGCGGGATTGCGCGCTTCCCAGATGCCGTCGGTTCCCATCAGGACGAAGTCGCCGGATTCGAGCGTGGTGTCGCGGACCTCGTAGTCCATGCCGGCGAACATGCCGATCGGTAGGCCGGTGGCCTCCAGCTCCAGATGCTCGCCGGTCGAAGGCCGGTAGCGGACCGGCGGGTCGTGGCCGGCGCAGCAGTAGGTGAGCTGGCCGCTCTTCCGATCCAGGACTCCGAAGAAGCAGGTGAGGAACCGATCGTCCTCCAGGTCCGCTTCGACGAGGTTGTTCATGACCTTCATCACGGTTTCCGGAAGGCGCGTCTGGGTGAGTAGCGTCCGCAGAGTGGCCCGCGCGATGAACACGATGAGCGCCGCGCCCATGCCGTGTCCCGTGGCGTCCGCAATCACGATGCCCGTCTTGCCGTCGCCCAGATCGAAGTAGTCGTAGAAGTCGCCGCCCGTCTCCGAAGCGGTGATGCACCAGCCGGTGATCTCCACTTCGGGAGTATCCTCGAACGACTCGGGCAACAGGGACGCCTGGATGTCGGAGGCCAGGTTCATCTCCGCACTCATGCGTTCGTGTTCCCGGGTGGCCTCGTACAGCAGCGCGTTCTCCACCGCGGCGCTGCAGAGCGCCGCGATGGTGGACAGCACCTCGGCGTCGTCCTCGCGGAGTCCCTCACCGGCCGCGTTCACCACCACGATGGCGCCGAGCCGCTTGGTGGCCGTCACCAGCGGCACCAGGATGAGAGACGTGAGGTTCACGTCCAGGGCGCTGGTGTCGATCGCGGTCGAACGCGCGGCGTCGGCCACGAACACGGGCTCTCCCGCGCGGATGGCCGTCTCCACCAGCGGATCGCCGTCTTCGGAACGCAGCGAGAACAGGATCTCCTCGGAGAGGCCCCACTCGATCCCGGTGGTCAGCGAGTCGTCGCGGTCCAGCACGATGGCGCCCACCTCGGCGTGCATGATCCGGATGGACAGCTCCATGAGCTTGGTCATCAGCGTTTCCAGCTCGACGTACTTGACCAGGTCGCCGGCCTCGTTGAGCGCATCCAGCTTGGTCAGCGACGCGGTGGACTCGTGGTTCGCGGCCTCGTACAGCTGCACCTTCACGAGCTCCGACGACAGCGCCTCCACCACCTCGCTCCACCACGAGAGGTCCTGGTCGGCGGCGCCGTGCAGCAGGAAGAGCCCGTACTTCTCGTCCTTGAAGCGGAGCGGAGACGCCGCGCGCACACCTTGCGTGCACCCTTCACCGGAGATCGGTGCCAGGTGGTCGAGGCTGCTGACCAGTGCGTCGAGGGTTTCGCGGGCGTCCGCCCCGACGAATCCCGCGGCCACGCCCGGATCGCCCATGAACAGCGAGTAGTGACCTTCTCCGGGAAAGAGCACCGAGTACGAGGCACCTCTCTCGCGCGCCGCGGCGTCCAGGCACCCGCGAAGTTCCTCGGTATCGAGGCTGCAGTGCAGCGCCCGGGCGATGTCGTGCGGGGCCATCAGTGCGCCGCCATTTCCTGGAAGGTGGGTGCCAGTTCTTCGAGCCGCGCGCGGCACTCTTCCCGAAGGACATCACCGGCCGGCAGGTCCAGCCCGCTCATCAGGCGCTCCCAGTCCGGCGACGGTTCGACGGGACCCGCCACCAGCCCCACGCCGAGTTGATTGCACAGCTCGTTCGCAAGGCGCACCAAAGCCAACCCCAGGTCCGCGGGATCGGGATCCGCCCACACGTGGTGTCGCTCGATCACGCGGACGAGCGAGTCCGGCAGGTCCCAGTGGCGCCCCATGCGGGCGCCGGCTTCCGCGTGCGACATGCCCAGGAACTCGGTCTCCACTGCGCACAGGTCCGGGGACTCCCGAAGCGCGTTGCCAAACGCGGGTTGCTCGGTGGCCAGGTGCGGGGCCAGTACCACCTTGCCCACGTCGTGCAACAGCCCTCCCACGAACACGGCCTCCTGCGCGGCCTGCCCCGCCTTGAGCCGCTGGGCGAGATCGCTGCCGAGCATGGCGCACGAGATGGAGTGTTGCCAGAGCCCCTGCGAGGCAAGTCCGTACGGCGTTAGCTGACGGTCCAGGAGGCGACTCGTTCGCGCCGCCAGCACCACGCTGCGCAGCGACTTCATCCCGAGCACCACAATGGCCTGAGGGATCGACTCGACCGACCGCTTCAATCCGAAGAACGGGGAGTTGACGAGCCGCAGCACCTTGGCGGTCAGCGCCTGGTCCTTGCGAATGATGGCTTCGAAGTCGGACGCGCTGGCGTCCGGATCGTTCGCGAGTCGCAGGACGTCCGTCACCACGCTCGGCAGCGACGGCAGCGTCTCGATGCTCGCCAGGATCGCCTGGGTTCGCCGCTCCTTGGCCACCACCTGGACCCGAGGGCCGGGTGCGGTCTGTACCTGCGCGCTGCCGCCGGTGGCGGGAGCGGCCGGCTCCCCCCCGGGGGAGGACGTCTTCTTCTGCTTGAATCGATCCAGATCGAAGTTCTGCGGCGAGGACGACGCCATGAGAAATGAGTCCCTTCCGTGGGATCTGCCAGGTGTCGAATCCGATAACCCTTTGTGGCGTCAGCGGTTGCGAGACTTCTATGCACCCTCGCACCTAGACGCGCGGCAAGAATTCCAACGGAGGGCTTGATCTGATATCGGCGGCTCACTCGGGATTCCGAA
>BQJX01000390.1 GCA_021604925.1 Gemmatimonadota bacterium | reverse complement strand
ACGGTCGGGCTTCCGCCCAAGACCTTCTCCCGGATCATGCGCTTCCAGAGCGTTCTTCGCCTCCGCCGCGAGCGCGGCTGGGACTGGGCGGACATTGCGGCGGAGTGCGGGTATTCCGATCAACCGCACCTGATCCGGGAGATGCGCGAGTTCTCGTTCCGCACGCCCACCGACCTGCCCCAGGCCTCCGGCGCGCTGGATCGGGCGTTCAACGGCCAAGGTGCCTCCGGCTACTTCGACACGGTTTACCTGTAGCCACCCGGGCCCGTCGCCGGCCGGGTCGCGGCATGTCCGATTTCTTCAAGCCCGCGCCGGCAACCCGGCCGAGACTGGAGCCTTCCCGCTCCGGCGGCTTCGCGGCTCCGGCGTCCTTCCCGCTCCGGCGGCTCCGGTGCCGCTCCCGCTCCGGCGCCGGGACCCTCTGCGCTGAACTCGAAAGGGTGTTCGCTTGAAGAACGATCGCGCGCTCCACCCCGCGATGCCGCTGCGTCGGCGTCTTCCCGCCCGGTTCGCTCCGGCCCTGGCCACAGGGCTCCTGTTGTTTCCCTCCCTGGCACTGGCAGCCGCCGACCCCTTCGAATTCGACTTCCGCGAACTGGCCCCCGGCGTCTGGTCCGGCGTTCGCGAGGAGCCCTATCGCCTCCCGGTCATGGGCAACACGACGTTCGTGATTACAACGCAGGGGGTCGTCGTGCACGATGGGGGCGGCGTTCCACTCATGGCCGAGCGCCTGCTCGCGAAGATCGCGGCCGAGACGGATCAGCCCGTCACTCATGTGGGCATCAGTCACTGGCACGGCGACCATCACTTCGGGATCGCCAGGATCCTCGAGGAGTTCCCGAACGCCGAGGTGATCGCCCATCCGTTCACGCGCGAGGCGATGCTGGGATCGCCCATCGCCTACGTCGATCGGCATCCCACGTTTGTGGAACGCCAGCAGGAGAGCCTTCAGCGAGCCGTGGACACCGGGCTCGAGGCCGACAGCACGCAGGTGTCGCCGGCCCGCCGTGCGATCTACCGGCAGCTCCTCGAAGACATGCAGATCGTGGGGCAGGAGTTCCAACGGACCACCGTTACCGTGCCCACGATCACGGTGGAGGAGCGACTTGTCCTCCACCGCGGCGAACACACGATCGAGTTCCGGTTTCTCGGCGCTGGCAACACCGCGGGCGACCTCGTGATGTGGCTGCCGAACGAGCGGATCGTGGCGACCGGGGATCTCGTCGTTCACCCCACTCCCTACCTTTTCAACGTGCCGCCGCGCGCCTGGTCCCGGACCCTGCGGCACCTCAACGACCTCGACTACGAGGTTCTCGTGCCAGGGCACGGCCAAGTCCAGCGCGACCGCCGGTACGTGGACCTGCTCATCGAGACGGCGGATTCCATCGCGGACCAGCGCGACTCGCTGCTCAGCGACGGCCGGACCCAAGAGGAAATGATCGAGGCGCTGGACTTCTCCTCCGTGCGGGATCGTTTCACGGGGGGCGACCCCACTCGGGAGGATCGGTTCGCCGCGTGGGCGGAAGGCCCGTTCCGGTACGCGGCCCTCAAGGCGCTGTCCGGAGAGCCCATGGTGATCATCGGGCCGCGGCACCCGGATGCGGAACCGGCGACGGAAGCGGAGGCGGAACCGGAACCGGAACCGGAAGAGTGACTCACGGCTCGATCCGCAGCCCGTCCAGACTCCGCAGGCGCGCGACCACCGCGAACCCACCGAAGTCCTCGGACACGGCAAAGGTGACGTCGTTCGATCCCGCACGCAAGGACAGCGGCAGCGCGTCGAACAGTCCGACCGTCCCGAGGAACCGATGATCACGGGTGCGGTATCCGTCGCTGCCCGCGTACACGAGCGCGCCGTTGACGAACACGTGGACCCGATCACTGAACCCGAAGTCCATCAGCACCACCCGATCGCGATCGGAGTGAATCGTGACCGATGCCAACACCGTGTTGCCGTCTCCCGTCGGCAACGCCCGCGCCAGGTTGGCGATCCCCATCACCTCGACGGGAATGCTCGTCCAGGTCCGGCCCTCCACCGCGAGATCCGAAAGGTCCAGGACGCCCGCGAGTCGCTCCTCTTCGAAGGTCGATGAAACATTCCAGGTCCGGACAAGGCCTTCCGCCGGCGGCTCGCGGTCCCCGGGACTTCCCCGAAGCGGGAGCCCGGCCGCGGCCGCGAACCGGAAGTTCGAGAAGCGGGCCGGCGCGAACGAGGCCATCAACGCCAAACCGCCCCCGGGGTCCCGGCGCAGCAGTTCCTCCACGAAGAGAACCGGCTCGTCGCTGTCCACGTAGATGTCCGCCTGCCCGCCGGACACCACCACGCGCACGTGCTGCCACGCATCGAAGCGCAGATCGAGGGCGGTCGAGAACCCGGGGCCGGTGTAGATCTGCCACGCGTCCCAATCGCCGAACACGGGCTGGTACTGACTGGCGTCCGGGAATCCCGATTGATGAGGGCGCAGGTAGAAGTGCTCGTGGTCCCCGCCCCCTCGCCGATGGAATTCCACGCCGCAGAACCCTCTCGAATCCGCGAAGGCCACATCGAACTCGATCACTCCCTCGCGGAAGTCCACATCGTCCAGGGCGGCCACCGCGTTCTCCAGGTAGAGCGCGGGACGTCCGAGGTACGACTCCACCCGGTGCGCCTGGCCCTCGAATCGCCAGCGCGGCGAGTCGAACGACACGGGTTCGGTTTGGAGCGGCACGGACTCGGCGGCAATCCCGACGGCGACAGTGCGAGCGGTGCGAGCGGTCGCCGCGGCGGGAGCGGACGCGGCCACGGCGGGGTCGATCAGTGCAACCAAGATCCCGGCGAGGACCGGCAGGCACCGGAAGAGGAACGCGGAGCGGAACGAGCGCGGAACGTGCATGGAGTTTCTCCGGATCGGGGCCAGTCGGTTTCGGCTTCGACCTGCATAGCCCCGCCGCGCGGCTCCGTCTTGAAGAAAGCGGACACGGCCGTCCAGGGTGTCACGGCCCGCCTCAAGCGCGGCTGTCCAGCGGCTGCAGCGGCCGGATGGCCAGGTCCTCCAGCGAACCGCCGGACCGGAACTGGGAAGGCGTGAGGCCCAGCGACTCCTTGAACACGCGGTTGAACGACGCCTTGCTGGAGAAGCCGGCGTCGTAGGCCACGGCCAGCATCGTCTTGTCGCCAAGATCCTCGGAGAGGAGTTGCCTGGCCGCCTCCCTCACCCGGTACGCATTCACGAACTCGAAGAAGGACCGCCCGAAGCCGCGACTCAGGACCTGCGACAACTGGTGGCGAGAGACTCCGGAGGCCTCGGCCAGGTCGGCCAGACGGAGATGGGGGTTCAGCCACAGCTGTCCGTCCTCCACCGTGCGCACCAGGAGTTCCGCGTACTTCGCCACGCTCTCGGCGTCCAGCGTGGACCGTTCGTACTTGGGGGTCGCCGGTCGCATCACCTCCAACGCCTCCGGCTCCCGCAGCACCATCCAGCCCAGCGCCACGACCAGCGCAGCCACGGCGAACCCCATCACGTACTCCACCGAGTTCACGTGCCGTCCCGACCCCATCATCGCGAGCGCCGCGCCGATCTCGACGACGATCACCACGCCCAACGTGATGGCCACGCGGCGCGCCCATCGGATCCGGAGCACGAACGCGCTGGAGTGCTGGTCCTGCGCCCGTCCCTCCACGCGACGAAACCCGATCACCGCCGCCACCACATAGCCTCCGGTGTGGGCCAGTTGGATCAGGCACTG
>BQJX01000389.1 GCA_021604925.1 Gemmatimonadota bacterium | reverse complement strand
CATGCCGCGGAAGACCACGGCCATCAGCCAGGCGGAGATCTGATACTCGGGAATGCTGTCGTCCAGGAGGCCGCGGATCAGCGCCTGCAACTCCTCGGGGGAAGTGGCGTGCCCGTCCCGCTTGCGCTCGATCACTTCGGGGAAGTGCATTCCTAGCGGTCGCCGCGAACGATCTCGAGCGACGCACTGGCGCCCAGGCGAGTGGCGCCGGCCTCGATCATCTTGCGGGCGATCTCCGCGTCGCGGATGCCGCCCGCCGCCTTGACGCCCATGTCCTCGCCCACCACGCGCCGCATGAGCTCCACGTCTTCCACGGTGGCGCCGCCGGGGCCGAAGCCCGTGGACGTCTTCACGTAGTCGGCGCCCGCCACCTTGGCCAGCGCGCAGCCTTCGGCCTTCTCCTCGTCGGTCAGGTAGGCGGTCTCCAGGATCACCTTGACCGTGGCGCGCGGCTTGGCGCAGTCCACCACCGCGCGGATGTCCCGCTCCACGGCGGCCAGGTCCTTGGACTTCAGCGCCCCGATGTTGATGACCATGTCCAACTCCGTGGCGCCGTCGGCCACGGCGCGCCGCCCCTCGAAGTTCTTCGTCTCCGGCTTGTTCATGCCGTGCGGAAACCCGATCACGGTGCAGACCTTCACCGGGGAGCCGCGCAGCAGGTCCGCACACAGCGGCACCCACCACGGTTGCACGCACACACTGGCGAACTCGTTCGCGCGCGCCTCCGCGCAGAGCTTCTCGATCTCGGAGCGGGGCGCATCGGGCTTGAGCACCGTGTGGTCGATGTACCGGGCCAGCTCCGGTCCGGGCGACTGGCCGGGCTGTCCGCCGATCCGGCTGATCCCGAGGCCGCGGCACACGTCCACCATGCCTTCGCGGGGAACGTCGGAAGCGCCGTCGTGCCAGTCCGCATCGGTGGGCACGTACCCGCCCGGAGACGAAGTCGCCGCGTGGTTCCCGTCCTCGCGCAGCGCCTGCAGCACCTCCGCGGTGATCTGGGTGATCAGTTCCTCTCGGTTCATGACTCGATCTCCATGATCTTGCGAACGCGTCGCAGATGACGTTCGCCGCTGCATTCGGTGGTCAGCCACAGCTGCACCATGCGGCGGGCCAGGGCCATGGGCACCACGGCCGACCCCAGGGAGAGCACGTTGGCGTCGTTGTGCTCGCGGCTGTTCAGAACGGTGGCAACGTCGTGGCAGACGGCGCAACGGACCCCCGCCACCTTGTTGGCGGCCATTCCGGAGCCGATGCCGGCCCCGTCGATCACGATGCCCGCCTGGCACTTCCCCTGGCTCACCTCGCGGGCCACGCGCGCCGCGAAGTCCGGGTAGTCCACGGACTCGCGCGAATGCGTGCCGCAGTCGACCACGGCGTACCCCTTGGCCTCCAGGAAGTGACGCAGATCCTCCTTCATCTCAAAGCCGCCGTGATCCGCGCCCACTGCGACGCGGCGCGGCGGCCAGTCCGCGGGCAGCGCGGCGCGCGACGGGGACCGCCCTTCCGCCGCCGGGAGATGCCGATCCAGGGACCGGACGACGCGTCGGACCACCTCTTCCACCAGTCTCTCGTTCATCCGTCTCCCAACCGAAAGCCGTGGGGAAGCAACTCGCCCAGGGTGGACTCGAAGCGGCCCTCGGGACTGTCCACGATCACCAGGCACGACTCGTCGGCGAACTCGCGCAGCACCTGCCGGCACGCGCCGCACGGCCAGCCGGTCGGAAGCTGCGGCGTGTGGATCGCCACCGCCCGCAACGGAGCGGACGACGGGTCCACCAGCCCGCGCGCGCGCGCCGCGAAGATCGCGTTTCGCTCCGCACAGATCGACAGTCCGTAGGACGAATTCTCCACGTTGCAGCCGGACACCGTCTCGCCGAACGACGAGAGCACCGCCGCTCCCACGCGGTAGTCGGAGTGCGGCGCGTACGCCGCCGCTGCCGCCTGGCGAGCCGCGCTCACCAGCGCCTCCCGATCTTCGCCGGTGAGCGGGTTCCTGTTCATGACGGGATTGTCCGCGTTTCCGCGCCGCCCGGCAAGTCCGACAGGAAGCTGGTGCCCGCGGCGGGCGGCTCCAGACCGAAGTTGTCGGCCAGGGTCGCGGCCACATCCGCAAACGAACGGCGCGTCCCCAGCGGGACGCCCTGTCCACCGGTCCACACCACCAGCGGGACCTCCTCCCGCGAATGGTCGGTGCTGGGCGTGGTGGGATCGTTGCCGTGATCCGCGGTGAACAGCAGGATCGTGTCCGCACCCGCCGCCTCCAGCAACTCGGGCATCCGGGCGTCCAGTGCGCGCAACGCACCCGCCATGCCCGGCGGATCGTTGCGATGGCCGAAGTTCATGTCGAACTCGATCAGATTCGTGAACACCAGTCCCGAGTCGATCTCGCCCAGCGCCCGAATGGTGGCGTCCACGCACTCCTGGTTCGGCAACACGTGGAACGAGCGGGTCACGCCGCGACCGGCAAAGATGTCATCGATCTTGCCCACCGAGACCACCTCACGACCGGACTCGGCCACCCGATCCAGAAGGGTGGCGCCCGGCGGCTCCAGCGAGAAGTCCCGCCGATGATTGGTCCGCTCGTACGCGCCCGGCACTCCCACGAAGGGACGCGCGATCACACGGCCCACCGCGTGCGGCCCCGCGAGAACGCGGCGCATCTCGCGGCAGATCCGGTAGAGCTCCTGCAACGGGACCGTCTTCTCGTGGGCCGCGATCTGGAAGACCGAGTCCGCGGACGTGTACACGATCGGTCGCCCGGTGCGTTGGTGCTCCTCTCCGTACTCGGCAATGATCGCCGTGCCGGACGCGACCGTGTTGCTCAGGCCCGGCACTCCCGCGATCTCGGCGAAGCGATCCATGATCTCCGGCGGGAATCCGTTCGGATAGGTGGGCATGCGCTCGTGCAGCACCACGCCGGCGATCTCCCAGTGCCCCGTGGTGGTGTCCTTCCCCGCCGCGGACTCCTGCATCCGCCCCCAGGAGCCGGTGGCACTCTCGACCGGGTCCACGCCGCGGACCGTCGTGAGGTTCCCCAGGCCCAGTTCCCGGAAGTGCGGCAACTCCAGGCCGCCCACCGCATCCGCGGTGTGGCCGAGCGTGTCCGACCCGTCGTCGCCGTAGTCGGCCGCGTCCGGCGCGCCTCCCACTCCCACGCCGTCCAGGACCACGATCGCTGCCTTGGCAAAGCGCGGATCAGTCACGGTGCCACTCCTCCGATTCCTTCTCCAGGCCCAGCAGCGTTCGGGTCCCCACCTTGCGGCCCACGCGCGTGTACACCCGCGGCACCCGTCGGCCGATCCCGATCAGGATCTCGTACGAAAGCGTACCGGCCAGCGCGGCCAGATCGCTCACCTGGATCGCCTCGTCCCCCTGGCGCCCGAACAGCACGATCTCATCGCCCAGGCGCGCCTCCGGAACCCCCCGGAGATCGAACACCGTGGTATCCATGGTCACGCGCCCGAGAATGGGGACCCGCCGCCCGCGCAGCAGCGCGTAGCCGCGCCCGGAGAGCGCGTACGGGTAGCCGTGACCGTAGCCCACCGCCGCCGTCCCCACGCGCATGCGCTCCGCCGTCACGAAATCCCCGCCGTAACTCACCGGATGTCCCGGCGGCAGCACCCGCTCGTGCACCAGTCGACTCACGAAGCGCATCACCGGCCGGAGCCCGGACACCGCTTCGGTTCCCGCGGCGGGCGCGAGTCCGTACGCCACAAGCCCCGGTCGA
>BQJX01000388.1 GCA_021604925.1 Gemmatimonadota bacterium | reverse complement strand
ATGCACAGGAACTCGAACGGCGCCTCCAGCACCCGATACGAGTGCGGCGCCCCGGCCGGAATGTAGACCACGCTTCCGGCGGTCACCTCGTGATGGTCCTGACCGATCCGGATCTCGGCCCGGCCGCACAGCACGTACTGCTCGTGCTCCACGGTGTTCGTGTGCAGCGGCATGCCGCCCTCCGCCTCCATGCGGAAGCGGCGCATCGCGAAGTTGGGCATCCCGTCTTCCGGACCCAGCAGCACCTGCGTGCGGGTGGCGCGTCCCGCCCCCACATCCTTCCAGTCCGCGGCTTCCGCCCGCCGGACCTGCGCGCGGCCTACCGCGCCTGCCTTGTCAGCCATGACATTCTCCTGATGGGGAGCCCGGCTCCCGTAGGGATGCCCGAGTGTAGCGCCGATCGACGTGGGGGCCCGCGTCTTTCGTGCGGGATTTTCCGGGGAATCGCGGCTAGCCTGCGCGGAAGCGGGAACGATGGCGATCCGCGGCCCCCCGAACCGGAGGAGAACATGGAACCGCTGCTCGGTAGAATGACGCGCGCAATGCGACTCGAACCGTCGCTGTACGAAGAGGTCGAGGCGGACAAGGGCGCCACTTCGCAGGCGCTGACCGTGGTGCTGATCTCGAGCGTCTGTGCCGGCATCGGCACGGCCGGTTCGCTGGGCTTGCCGGGACTGTTCGGCGGCCTGCTCGTGTCCCTCATCGGCTGGGTCGTGTGGGCCGGCCTCACCTACGTGATCGGCACGAAGCTGCTGCCCGGGCCGAACACGAAGGCGAACCTCGGCGAGCTGCTCCGCACCACCGGCTTTGCGTCCGCGCCCGGCGTGTTCCGGGTCCTGGCCGCCATCCCGCTGGTGGGCATGGTCGTCTCGCTGCTGGTGTCCATCTGGATGCTCGTGGCGTTCGTGATCGCGGTTCGTCAAGCGCTGGACTACGAGAACACGGGGCGAGCCGTCCTGGTGTGCATCATCGGCTGGTTCATCTACATGGGGTTCGTGGTCGCCTTGGCTCTCGTGCTGGGAGTCGGGGGCGCCGCCGTGGTGAACTCGACCGGCGGTTGATCCGCAGCCCCCGGAACGGGGACGCGGCCCAGTACTGCGGCTGGGCCGCGTTCGTTCCGAGTCGCTAGGCGTAGAACGAGATCGTGTTCTGACCTTCGTGGCCGCCCAACGACGGACCGTGCCGATCGGGATCGGTGGGCTCGCCGTCGGTCGGTCGGTTGGGCAGGCGGATCGCGTCGTTGGACGACGCCGGGCCGCTCTCCGATGCGTGAGAGAGCGTCAGCCGATCAGCGCCGTGACCCGAGGCGGAGACAGGAGACGCGGCCTGGCCGCCGGTCTGGATCGGTCGAGGTTGCTGGATCCCTGCCGCGAGTGCGTTCACGTTCATGGGGGGAACTCCCGGATCGAGGAAACGACAAGACTCCCGGGTATCGTCACGGATCCGCCAAGGATTGAGGGAAGATGGCAAGAGGGCCCCGGGGGCCGGCGGGGGACCTCTTCGACGTGACCGATCGCCGCGCATCCGATAGGGTGCCCGGCGGAAACATGCACCGGAGGAAGCACGTGCCCCAAGCCGGGACATCCAGGCTCAGGATCGGCCGCCGCGCTGCCCGCCTGGGCGTGGCCGCGGCGGTGCTGTCCGGGCTGGCGTCCGGGTGCGGCCGCGGGACCGACGACACCCCCACGGCGCCCCTCAACGTGATCGTGGTCACGCTGGATGCCCTGCGCGCGGACTACCTGGGAACGTGTGGCAACCCGCGCGGGGTGTCTCCGGAGCTGGATGCGTTCGCCGGCCGCTCGACCCACTTCGTGAACGCGGTCACGGCCATCGCCACCACATTCCCCTCGCACAGCACCGTGTTCACGGGGGTCTATCCCCGGCTGCACGGCGTTCGCTGGAACGGGCACCGACTCCGTGACCAATGGGTCACGCTGGCCGAAGTCCTCAGCGAACACGGCTACGACACGGCCGCGATGGTGAGCTATCGATCCATGGTCAACCGGGGCGGGCTGGGGCAGGGATTCGCCACGCTGTCCGACTCCACGCAGGACGACGGCCCGCGCATTCGCGACGGAGCGGAGACGACCGCCATGGCCGTCGACTGGCTGGGGCAGCGCGACCCGTCTTCTCCCTTCTTTCTCTGGCTTCACCTGTTCGAGCCGCACTCGCCGTATCCGCTCACGCCCTACGCGGCCGAGCATCTCGGCGACTACGACGGGCTGTTCGCCGACGGGGCCGGGGTGCTGGAGATCGCGAGCCTGCGCGATCCGGAAACGCAACTGCCCGAGGACATGGCGGCGCTGCGCACGCTGTACGCCGGGGGCGTCCTGACCTGCGACCTGCTGTTCGGGCGTTTCCTGGATTCGCTGGAGAAAATGGGTCTGCGAGAGAACACCCTCGTGTTGGTGGCGGCGGATCACGGCGAGATGCTGGGGGAACACGGCGACCTGGGTCACGGCCCCCTGTTCTGGGAGGACGTTCTCGTGGTGCCGCTGTTCATCGCCCATCCCGAAGGGCTGCCCGGCCTGGCGGCGGAGCGCGCGGGGCTCGTGGACGTGATGGCCACTGTCCTGGACTGCCTGGATCTGCCGATTCCCGACGCGTCGCAGGGACGTTCCCTGCTCCCCGCCATCCTCGGCGACGTGCTGCCGCCGCGCGTGTACTACGCCGAAGCCCGCGTCCCCAGCCAGGTGAGCCACAAGGATCGCGACTACGCCGAGTCCGAATCGGTGGCCGCCTGGCGACTCGATTCCAAGCTCATCCTGGGCGATGCCGGGGCGCGGGTGTACGACTTGGCAGTGGATCCCGGCGAGTCGCAGCCGCAAACGGAAGACGGCACGAGCGCGCTAGCGGAGTTGGCGCGCATCCATCGCACCGGCGGGCACGTGGAACCGGACGTGGAACTGGACGACGAGACCCTGGAAGAGCTGCGCGCGCTGGGATACGTGGACTAGGAACGTCTAGGCCAGGCCGCGCGCCTCGAGTTCTTCCTCGTTCCAGCCAAGGTGGTGGCCGATCTCGTGCAGCACGGTGATGCGGATCTCGGCTTCGAGCTCCTCGCGACTGGACACCGACCGTTCCAGGTTTCGCTGGAACAGGTAGATCGTGTTGGGGAGTCCCCCCGAGTCCTGCACGGACTGCTCCAGGAGGCTCTGCCCCATGAACAGCCCCAGGAGTTGCGGATCCAGCGGCGGATCCGACCCGCGCAGCAACTCCGTCTCCGGGAAGGGCTGCACGAAGATCGCGGTCTGCTCCAGGACTTCCCGCAACTCGGGGTCCAGTTCGGCCACGACCTGCTGCGCGACGTCCAGGAACTCGTCTTCGCCCATCTCGTAGGGATCGGGAAAGCGTTCCGGATCCAGGCGACGTGCCTCGGCGAAGGACTGGAGCGACTGCGCCTCGTCGTTCCGGCGCTCGGCCAGCAGGCCCAGCAACTGGTGACACTCGGCCAGCGTCGCGTCCAGCTTCAGCGCGCGCTCGGCCGCGGTCTGCGCCTCGGCAAAGCGGCCCACCCGGAAGAACGCCCAGGCCAGCGCCACGTGCGGCAGCGACCACTCGGGGGCCTGGCGGGTGGCGTGCTCCAGTTCGGGGATGGCCCCCTCGGGCTCGTCGATGTCCAACAGGGACACGGCCAGCAGGTACCGAAGCTCGGGCAGGTCCTGGTACTCGTTCAGGGCGCGCAGCGCGGCCGCCGCGGCCGCCTCGGATTCGCCCTGCTCCAGGAGGCCC
>BQJX01000387.1 GCA_021604925.1 Gemmatimonadota bacterium | reverse complement strand
GTTGCCGGCCAGCAGTTCCACGCCGCCCGCCTGCACGGAGGTGAACGGGAACACGTCGCCCGGGCCCATCGCGAAACGCGCGACGCCCGTGTCCACGTACAACCCCGAACTCGTGTCCTGGACCTGGACCACGGACGCGGGCCGGGCGCGGGGTGTGTCGGCCAGGCGCACGGACCATTCGTTCCGTTCGCGCGCTCCGAGATCCACGCGGAAGTCCAGCAGCGCCCATCGAACGCTGCCGTCGGACCATCGATCCGTGACCTGGGTCTGGAGCGCGTGCTCCCCGCCGTCGGCATCCACGAGTCGCAGCGCCGCGTCGTCGCGCACGATTCCCGCGGCGAAGGGGACGCCCGCCGCCACCGGCTCCTGGAGCCGGCGAATCCCGTCCCGCTCCTCCGCCACCAGCCGGGCGACGCCTCCGGCCCCCGATTCCGATTTCCGATTCACGTTTGTCCTCCCGTGACGCGACCAAGGATATTCCAGCCGCGCAAAATCGTCTCGCGGAACCTTCGCATCGCCAATGGTTTCGGGGCTTGGCGGCCGGGACCGGCCGATCCGAACGACCGTGCGCCTTGACTCACCTACCCGTTGGCGTTTAGCCTGAATAATTCCCGCAGTGCATAGCATTACGGAAAAAGCATCCGGCACCCTTGCGGACGAGGTCGAGCATGGCGAATCCGACGGACAAGCCTCTGATCGTCCAATCCGACCACACGCTCCTTCTGGAGGTGGTCCACGCCTTGGCGGACGAGGCACGGGAGTCGATTCTCCCGTTCGCCGACCTCCTGAAGTCGCCGGAGCACGTCCACACCTACCGGATCTCGCCCCTGTCGCTCTGGAACGCATCCGCGTCCGGACTGGGCGCCGATGAGGTCCTGGAGCGTCTGGAGGCCTACAGCCGCTACGCGCTCCCGGCGAATCTCATCGTCGAGATCCGGACGCAGATGGATCGCTACGGACTGGTGGAACTGCTCCCGGGACCGAAGGGAGAGATCCACTTGCACGTCCGCGACGAACAGGCGGCCTCGGAGGTCTTCCTGGAGCCCACGATTCGCCCCTTCCTCCTGGACGAGGGAAATGGCGACGCGCGGACGCGTCGCGTGGCGGCCGGCAATCGGGGCGAGGTGAAGATCGCACTCACGTCGATCGGGTTTCCGGCGCGCGACCTTGTGGGGTTTGTCGAGGGCGACAAGATGGAGATGTCGCTCCGCGAGACCATGACCGGCGGCGCCCCGTTCCAGCTTCGCAACTACCAGAAGGCGGCGGTGGAGGCGTTCTACCAGAACGGCAGCCCCGAGGGCGGCCAGGGCATCGTGGTGCTGCCGTGCGGGGCGGGGAAGACGATCATCGGGATCGCCGCCATGGCGCGACTGGGAGTGCGGACCCTGATCCTGGTCACGAACACGGTGGCGGCCAAGCAGTGGATCCGCGAGATCCTGGACAAGACGGGCCTCACCAAGGACGACGTGGGCGAGTACGACGGCTCGTCCAAGGAGGTCCGCGCGGTCACGGTGGCCACCTACCAGATCCTGATCTACCGCCGCAAGAAGGACGCCGCGTTCCCGCACATGGATCTCTTCCGCCGCGAGAACTGGGGCCTCATCATCTACGACGAGGTCCACGTGCTTCCCGCCCCCATCTTCCGCGCCACGTCGGAGATCCAGTCGCGTCGCCGACTGGGACTGACCGCCACCCTGGTGCGCGAGGATGGTCGCGAGACGGACGTGTTCAGCCTCATCGGGCCCAAGCGCTACGAGTTGCCCTGGCGCGATCTGGAGTCCAAGGGATGGATCGCGGAGGCCCACTGCTACGAGGTGCGTGTCCCGCTCCCGAATGACGTGCGCGCGCACTACGCGTCCGCGGACAAGCGGCGGAAGTACCGGGTGGCGGCCGAGAATCCGCTCAAGGAAGAAGTGGTGCAGCGCATCCTGGCGCGTCACGTGGGCGACCACGTCCTGGTGATTGGCGGCTATCTCAGCCAGCTCCGCTCGTTGGCCTGGGCCACGGGCGCCCCGCTCATCACCGGGCAGACGCCCGCCGCCGAACGCGAGATTCTCTACGACCGCTTCCGGCGCGGGGACATTCGCATCCTGGTCGTCTCCAAGGTGGCGAACTTTGCGGTGGATCTGCCGGAAGCGAACGTGGCGATCCAGGTCAGCGGCGCGTTCGGATCGCGCCAGGAAGAAGCCCAGCGACTGGGCCGGATTCTTCGCCCGAAGGCGGCGGACACCCGGTTCTATTCGCTGGTCACGTCGCATACATCGGAGCAGGAGTTCGCGCTCAAGCGTCAGCTCTTTCTCACGGAACAGGGGTATCACTACAACGTGATCGATCTGGAATCCCCCGAAGCCATCGAGGGTCATCTCGAGGCGGGGAAACCGGCCGATCCGGGTTGGGTCTCGACAACGTGAAGCGCACCCTGAGGGACTTCCTGGAAGGGGAGCTCCTCTTTGAACATCTCAGGACGATCTACCGGTACTACCTCGACACCGGCGGCTACGAACGCGCCGAGATGGTCGACGAACTGGCCACGTACCTGGAGAGCCCCACCGGGCGATCGCGCCTTTCCGAGAACCTCGTCCCCGAGGAAGTGGAGTTTCTCTACCTTCTTCGTCTGGTCGGCGGGATCGCTCCGCGCAAGTGGCTCTTCCGCGAGCTGGCCTCGCGCGGCGACCGCAGCGCCGACGGCTGGAAGCGCGTGTTCTGGCTGCTGCGCCGAAAGCACATCGTCTTTCTCATCGGCAGCGACACGGCCTACCTGCCGGAGGGAATCGGCGAGCTGTTCGGGTCGCAGATCAGCGGGCGCCCCCCGCGGCTCGCGTCGGATGTGATTCCCGGAGCCAGCGCGGTTCGTCAGTCGGTGCACGGACTCGTCATCGCGCTGTTGAACTACGTGCACCAGAACCCGCCTCGCGTCATGGCCGAAGAGGAGCGCATCTGGAAGCGCGACGTGGAGGGGCTGGGCGACTTCTTCCACACCTACCTGACCGAGTCGGGCGCGGGCGGCGGCGCGTCGCTGGGCGCGGTGCGCGGCCGGGTCAGTCGTTTGGTGGAGATGCTGCGGAAGATGGGCTTCCTGGAGAAGCGCGGCAAGCGGCTCTACCTGGACACGGCGAACTGGGCGGAGTGGACGTCGCGTTCGGAGGTGGAGCGGCACAGCCTGTTTCTCTCCTTCCTGAAGGACCACTACGAAAACATTCCGATCTGCCTCGAAGCGCTCGTGGACTGGCAGGACTCCACCTGGATCCCGGTGGATCGCCTCACGGAAGCGGTGCGGTATCGCGCGTTGCGCAGCTCCTTCCATGTGCTCCGGGTGCGCCCGCAGGCCGAGGTGAACGCCGAAGGGCCGGGGCGGCGCTGGGTCTCCGCGTGCGTGCACCTGCTGGCCGACCTGGGGCTCGTCTACACCGGCATGGATCCGGACGGCGAACCGGTGGCGTGTGCCACCGACGGCGCCGTGGAGGCGTGGAGCCACCTGCACGACGGCAAGCAGCGCCGCCGCCGGGCGCGTCAGGAGTCCGGACCGCGCGCGTACGCGCAGCCGAACTTCGAACTGCTGATTCCGGAGGAGTGCTCGCCCGACCTGCACCGCGAGATCGGGTCGATTGCCAAGCTGAGATCCCTGGATCGATTCTGGACGTACGTGCTCTCGCCGGATTCGGTCGCCCGCGGAGTGGAAGAGGGCCTCAACGCGACCGATGCCGTGGCCACGCTGGAGCGCGTAGTGGACGGAAC
>BQJX01000386.1 GCA_021604925.1 Gemmatimonadota bacterium | reverse complement strand
GACCACCGCCTAGTTCCACCCCCCAGTTCCACCGCCTAGGCCATCGCCCAGTCCCATCGGAGCCGCGCCCCGGAACCATCTTTTGGGTCCCCCCCTTGACAGACGAGCGACCGGGTGACTATCTTGTCAAGGGTCGGAGTGTCTGGGTGGTGTGGGTTCGCGTAAGTCATTGTAAATCAAGGCATTTGAAGGCCGCTGGATTCGATCGAGTCCCGCGGCTTCGGTGTCGCTCCTGCCGCCAACGTCCTTTCCCCGGGGATCATGAACCGACACTCTCTCCGCGTCCTGGAGTTTCAGCGGGTCCGGGACGCCCTCGTCGACCGAACCACGTTCGGGGGTGGCGCTCGCGCCGCAGCGGCCATCGAGCCATCCGGAGATGCCGACAAAATCGCTTGTCGGCTGGCGCTGGTGTCCGAGTGCCGCCGAATCCTGGATGACTCGGACCTTCCGATTCATGGGCTCGCGGACCTCTCCGCGGTGCTGGCGGAGGCGGAGCCCACCGGCGCGGTGCTGCCGGGAGTGCGTCTGGCGCCCGTCTCCAAGTCGCTGCACGTGGTGCAACGCCTGAACCGCTTCCTCCACGAACGGCGGGAAACCGCCCCCCGGCTGCAGGAGCGCGCTCGCGGCCTGGACCCGCGCGCGGAACTGCGCGAGGAACTGGACCGGTCCGTGAACGCGGATGGCGAGGTGCTCGATGGCGCCAGCCCGGCCCTGCGCCGGATTCGCCGCCAGCAGGAACAGACGCGGGAAAAGGTCCGGGGAGCGCTGCAAAAGATCGTCCGGTCGCTCACGGCGGCCGGCGGGGAACCGGTCGTCACCCTGCGGAATGATCGCTACGTGATCGGCGTGCGGCGGGATCGCGTGGGCGCGTTGGGCGGCGTGGTCCACGGCCAGTCCGGCTCGGGCCAGTCCGTCTATCTGGAGCCGAACGCCGCCGTCCCCCTGAACAACGAACTCGCGGAACTGCACAGCGCCGAGGACGAGGAGATCCTCCGGATTCTCACGCGACTCACGGAGTTCGTGCGGGAATCCCTGCCGGCGTTGCTGCTGAACGAGCAGATCCTCATCGATCTGGACCTGCTCTACGCGTCGGGAAAGCTCTCCCGCGACCTGAACGCCATCCCCGCGCTTCCCTCGGAGAAGGGGGGCGTGATCTGCAAACTCGGCCGGCATCCGTTGCTGGAGATCGCGAGCCGCGAGACCGGGAGTCCGGTCGTGCCGCTGGATCTCGAGATCGGCGGGGACCGCGCGTCCACGATCGTGATCACCGGACCCAACACCGGGGGCAAGACCGTGGCGCTCAAGACGGTGGGACTGCTCGCGCTCATGAACCAGTCCGGTCTGCACGTTCCCACGGGAGAGGGCACGCAGCTTCCCGTCTTCCAGGACGTGTTCGCCGACATCGGAGATGAGCAGTCTATCGAGGCGAGCCTGTCCACGTTTTCCTCCCACATGGCGAACGTGAACGAGATGCTTCGGCAGGCAAACGCGCACACGCTGGTGCTGCTGGATGAACTCGGGGTCGGTACGGATCCGGAAGAGGGCGCCGCCATCGGCAAGGCGATCCTGGCGGAGTTGACTCGGCTCGGCGCGCGCACGATCGTGACCACACACTACGGCGCCCTCAAGGTGTTCGCCCACGACGACCCCGGCATGGAGAACGCATCGCTGGAGTTCAACCGGGAGAGCCTGGCTCCCACGTACCGGTTCCTGCAGGGAGTGCCGGGTTCGTCGGAGGCCATCTCCATCGCGCAGCGCCTGGGCTTTCCGGCGCACCTGGTGGAGGAGGCGCGGGACCATCTCGGCGGCGAAAAGGAGGCCGTGGAGAGCCTGCTGCACGACCTGCAGTCGCGTCGCCGGATGCTGGATGAGCAGCGGGCGGAGTTGGAGCGGGAGCGGACCCAGGCGCAGGCGCTCGCCGAAAAGGCGGAGGAGCGTCTCGGGCGAATGGATGAACAGCGCGAAAAGATGCGGCTGGAGGCGCTGGAAGAGGCACGTCAGCTCGTGCAGAAGTCCAAGACGGAGCTGAGCGAGTTGCTGGGCGCGGTGCGGTCGGACGGCACCGGCGGCAAGGCGGCCGGGCGCGCCCGTACCCGCCTGGGCGAGCTGGGCAACGAGTTCGATCGCGAACTGGCCACGCGCGCCCCGGCGCCGCCTCGGCGACCCGCCACGGCGGAAGAGGTGCACGAAGGCACGCCGATCCTCATTCCCGGGATGGGCTGGAAAGGGACCGCGCTCGGAGAGGTGCAGAGCAACGGCAAGGTGGCGGTATCGGTGGGATCGCTGCGGGTGGAGGTGCCGCTGAGTTCGGTGGAACTCCGGGGGGCGGATGCCCCGCCGCTGCGTCGCCGGTCGGCGTCGGTGGTACGGCCGGACGTGGAGGTCTCCACCGAGATCGATCTGCGCGGCCGTACGGTAGAAGAGGCCACGGAAGAAGTGGACCGGATGCTGGACAACCTGCTCCTGTCGGGCGGCACCTGGGTACGTATCATTCACGGCAAAGGGACCGGTGCCCTGCGGGGCGCCATTACCACGCTTCTCCAGGACGACGTGCGAATCCGCGCGTTCCGAGCGGGAGAGCCCGCCGAGGGCGGCAGCGGCGTCACGATCGCCCACCTGCAGTAAAGAGGGGACGGAAAACCTGGCGTGAAGAAGATTCCGGACAACGTCATCGCGGAGATTCGCGATCGGGTCGATCTCGTGGAACTGATCGGCGCCTACGTGAATCTCAAGCGATCCGGGCGGAATTTCCAGGGGCTGTGTCCGTTCCATCAGGAAAAGACCGCATCCTTCAACGTGAGTCCGGACCGCGGGATCTACCACTGCTTCGGGTGCGGGGTCACGGGCGACGGCATCCGGTTCCTGATGGAGCACGACAACCTGAGCTTCCCGGAAGCCCTGCGGAACCTGGCCGAACGGGTCGGCGTGGACCTGAAGGCGTACGAGGGTCGGGGGGCGGACCGCTCTTCGGAGGAGTTCGACCTCCTCTATCGATCGCACGCGCTGGCCACGCGACTCTACCGGGAACTGCTGCGGGGCCCCGAGGGAGAGGCGGCGCGGGCCGAGATTCGGCGCCGTGGCCTGTCCGAGGAGATCACAGAAGAGTATCGTCTCGGAGCCTCCGCGGACGCCTGGGACCGTCTGCTCCAGGCGGCGCGCAAGGATGGGATCCCCGAAGAGATCCTGGAAAAGGGCGGGCTCGTCATCCGGCGCGAGGGGAAGTCCGGACACTACGATCGGTTTCGCGGCCGGCTCATGTTCCCGATCGAGGCCGTCGGGCCCAAGGTGATCGGATTCGGCGGCCGGGTCCTGGACGACGGAGAGCCCAAGTACCTGAATTCGCCCGAGTCGCCGCTGTTCCGGAAGCGCAAGACGCTCTACGGGATTCCGCAGGCGCTCGCCGGGCTGCGCGAGACGCGCGAAGCGATTCTGGTCGAGGGGTACACGGACGTCCTGGCGCTGGCCAACGTGGGCATCCGCGGGGTGCTGGCCGCACTGGGAACGGCGTTCGGGGCGGACCACGCCACGTGGCTGTCGCGGAGCTGTGACCGGGTCACGGTGCTGTTCGACGGAGACGCGGCCGGACGCAAGGCGGCCTTCTCCAGCGCGGGACCGCTGCTCGGCGCCGGGCTGGAGGTTCGCATGGTGCTCCTGCCGCCGGGCGAGGACCCGGACAGCCTGGTGCGGGAGCACGGCGCCGATGCGTTGCGCGAGCGGATCGCGCAGGGCAAGGGCGCGGTGGAAACGCTGCTGGGCC
>BQJX01000385.1 GCA_021604925.1 Gemmatimonadota bacterium | reverse complement strand
TCCGGACGTGGTCCTGCTGAGCACGGCGGTGCTGCTGGCCGAGATCCGCATCACTCCGTCGGCCAGCACCGTGGACTCGACCGTGACCGTGACCATGGACGTCCGCAACCTGCACCCATCGGCGGCCATCGACAGTGTGATGCCGAGCGCGCTGGCTCCGTCCGGACTGGGCGTTCTGGATCCGTTGACCGGCCCGATTCCCGCGGAGTTCTCGCTGGGGATCTCCGAGGAGAAGACGTTCACCTGGACCTACCGTGCGGCGTCCTCGGGCGACGTCCGCCTGAGCGGCTCCGCCTCCGGGGTGGAGGCGGGAGGCGGCGGCTCGCACGCGTCGTTGCCCGTCACGTCGAACGCCCATCAGATCTTCGTGCAGGCGCAGGACCTGAACGTGTTCGCGGTGGAGTCCATGCCCTTCTCCATCAGCCTGGGGCAGACGGGAGTGGTTCCGCTCTCCCTCACGTTCGAGAACCCCGCCGGCGTGGGAGGCTCGGACATCCGCCTGCTGGGACTCCGGATCCGCCTGGAGGACGAACTCGGCAACACGTTGGTGCCCTCGGACCTGCTGGCGCGCGTGGTGGTGAATGAAGGAGCCGTGGTCTACCTGGACAAGAGTGCGCTGGAGACCACGGCCACCGAGATGGACCTCACGCTGGCGCAGCCGGTGCTGATCGAGAGTTCCGGGTCGTCGTCGTCGGCCACGCTGGCCATCGCCCTGGACATCTCCGACTCCACGTCCGTTCCGAACTTCCTCATGCGAGTCGTGGATGCCACCTGGTTCGAGGCGGAAGACGCCACGAGCGGCGGGCCCGTCATCGTGTCGCTGATCGATCCGCCCGCGTTCCCGATCACGTCGGGGTTGGCGCGCGTGGTGGCCGAGGCCACACAGGTAGACGTGATGAACGTGGCCGGTAGCGACTTCACGGTCGGCCAGGGCCAACCCGATGTGGCCATGCTCACGATCGAGCTCGACAACCCGGACCCGACAGGACTTGCCGCGGATGCGCGCGTCACCACGTTCTGTGTCTCGTTGATGGACACCGCAGGGGTGCCCATTCCGGCTCCCGCCGGCTGGATCCAGCGGATCCGGGTGGACGGGGCGAGTCTGAATCACCTGAACCGTTCGATCGGCGCGGCGGACAGCTCGCTCATCTCCCTGGCACTGCCGCAGCTGGTCTCCGTGCCGGTGAACACGATCGTCCCGCTGACCGTGTCCGTGGACGTGACGTCCACGTCGGCGCTCGGCGCCTTCCGCATGGAGCTGGCCGACTCCTCGCTCTTCGACGCGCGCGACGCGAACACCGGCTCGCCGATTCCCGCGATCTACTCGAGCCATCCCGTGAGCGGCCCGTTGGTCACGGTGGAATCACCGGCCAACGCGGCGGAGGCCGCCGGGGTGGCGCGCATTCCGGCGGAAGTGTCGGTCGGGTCGGTGGACGTCCCGGCGCTGTCGGTGGTGCTCGCCCACCCGGGCCCCGGCAACAGTGGCCCCATCCGCGTGGATGAACTCACGCTGCTCTGCCGCGACGGCGCCGGCAACGCGCTGAGCCCGGCTACGTTCCTGGACCGCGTGCGCGTGCGCGTCGACTCCGCCGGCGTGGCGCTGGTGACCGACCTCCCGGGAACGGGCGGCCAGCTTTCGGTCCCCATCTCCGCGGTGTCGATCGCGCCGTTTGCGCAGGTGTCGCTGGACGTCTACCTCGACGTGGAAGTCACGGCGCCCGCCTCGCTCTTCGCCGTGCAGGTAGCGGCCGACGGAATCCTGGCCGTGGATGGAAACCTGAGCGTTCCCGTGGCCGTGGGTCCCGCCAGCGGCGCGGAGTTCCCGCTCACTTCGGGCTTCACGCAGTTCCGCACGCCGGCCCGCGACCTGGTCGTCGCGTTCCAGGATGCCATGCCGCCGGTGCTCGTCGCGGACGAGCAGACGCTGGAGGTCATGAACCTGTCGCTCACGAATCCCACCGAGACCGGCGGCGACATTCGCGTGAACGGGTTCCAGTTCCTGGGCGCCGACCGCGACCGCACTCCCATCGATCTCGGGAGCGCCATCGCCTCGCTGCAGGCGTGGGTGGGGGACTCGCTCTGGGCCGAGACGGGACCGATCGATCCGGCCGCGGTCAGCGTGGACCTGGTGGCCGCGGAGTCGCTCCTCATTGCGGCCAATACCACGATCGACGTTCGCGTGGAAGTGACGCTCACCGGCGAGCCGGTGGATGGCGGGCTCCGACTGGGACTGGATGCCTCCGGGGTGAGCGTCGTCCAGCCGGACAGCCCGCTGCTGGTGGTTTCGGTGCAGGCGGCCGAAGGCGGCGCGTTCCCCTACTGGACCGAGTCCGGCAACTTCAGCGGCGTGACCCTGAGGGAGAGCTACTCCAACTTCCCGAACCCGTTTGCGGCGGGTCGCGAGGACACGCAGATCGCGTTCTACCTGGAACGCGCGGGGCAGGTCTCGCTCAAGGTGTACACGCTGCGTGGGGAACCGGTACGCACGCTGCTGAACGGCGCATCCCTGGGCGCCGGCCTGCATCAGGACACCACCTGGGATGGTCGCAACGGTCGCGGAACCGTCGTCTTGAACGGGGTCTACCTGGCGGAGATCTCGGTGAAGTTCGACGACGGTTCCGGCGACCGGATCGTCCGCAAGGTGGCGGTGGTCCGATGATGGGCCGGACACTGGCAGCGTTGCTTCTCGCTGCGTTCATCACGTCGCCCGCTCCGGCGCGCGCGGCCGAGGACGGCGGCACGGAGTCCTCCCTGGCCCAGGGCGCCGGCAACCGCGCCCTGGCCATGGGCGGCGCGTTCACCTCGGTGGCCAACGACGCGTCGGCGCCGGCGTGGAACCCGGCCGGTTTGGGCCGCCTGGAACGTCGCGAGTTCGTGGGATCGCAAGCCCGCCTCTACGGACTCGACGTGTCCGAGCAGGCCGTCTCCTTCGGATGGCCGCACTGGCGATGGGGCGCCGGGGCGCTGTCGATCCGTCGCCTCGGCGTGGACGGCATCGAACGGCGCAGCGCGCGCAACGTGCTGCTCGGGGACTTCCAGAACTCCGACACGGAGATGGCGCTCAGCTACGGGCGGTCCTACGGCGAGGCGTGGCAACTCGGCGTGACCATGAAGCTGCATCGGCAGGAGGTGGCCGAGTTCTCGGACACCGGTCTGGGTGCGGATCTCGGCGTGCTGGTGCGACCGGCGGCGGCGTTGGGCCGCGACTCCGGCTGGGTCCAGCGGATCACCCTGGGCGCCATGCTGCGAAACGCGATTCGGCCGTCCATTCGCCTGGACGAGGAGGATGTGGCGGACGCGCTTTCCGCCCGCCTGGGCGCCTCCTATCGTTCGCCGCTGCTGAGTCAGGGGCAGCTGCTCGCAGCCGTGGATGTGGAGAAGCCCGCCGACGCGAACGCGGATCTCCACGCCGGCCTCGAGGTGGAAGTGCATCCGCTGCTCGCACTGCGCACCGGCTGGAACGGCGACCACTTCACCGCCGGCACCGGCATCCGGTGGCGGTCATACCGCTTCGACTACGTATACGAAGACAACGTGATCGATCCCGTTCATCGCTTTGGCGTGTCGCTGGGATTCGGATCCACCGTGGCGGAGGATCGTCTGGCGGCCGCGGAGGCCGAGGAGGATGCGTTCCGCGCCCGGCTCGAGGAGACATTCGAGCGCCGTCGCATGGAACGGGTGGACGAACTGGTGGAGCGAGCCCGCGAACGGCTGACCCATGGCGACGTGAGCGGCGCCCTGGAGGTGGTCGCGGACATGCGCGCGT
>BQJX01000384.1 GCA_021604925.1 Gemmatimonadota bacterium | reverse complement strand
ACCCCACACGATCAGAGCTCCGCGACGGCCTGACGCAGCGCTTCCGCCGTGGTGACGGGCGCGCGACAGGTGAAGTTGCGGCACACGTATGCCGCCTCGTGATCGTCCACCAGAACCTTGCCCTCCAGCAGGGGGATGAGCTGGGCGGTCGCTTCATCGCCGGGGGCGAGGAGCGCCATGACCGTGCCCGGAAGATACTCCTCGTGGACCGCCGCCACGAGCCCCCGGGTTCCGGAATCCCCCGGACGTCCCACGAACGCGATCTCGCCGGCCGAGTACAGCAGCATCTCCAGCGCCATCAACGTGGACACGGTTCCCGCCGGCTGCCGCTCCAGCACGGGAGTGAACGTCCGCAGCGCCGACTCCGCCGCGGCCTGGTAGCCGGCCTCCCCCGTCATCTTGGACAGGCGCACCATGACCTGCGTGGCCACGCCGTTCCCCGACGGCTCCGCGCCATCGTACGGGTTCCGCGTGCGCGTGAGCAACTCGTCCGCGTCGCTGGCGGTGTGGAACCAACCGCCCGTGGCCTCGTCCGTGAAGAACCCGTTCATGGCCGCGGCCAGTTCGGTGGCCGCCACGAACCACTTCGGGTCGAAGTTGGACTCGTACAGGTCCAGGCACGCGCTCGCCATGAACGCATGATCGTCCAGGAAGCCGCCGATCTTGGAGCGTCCGGCCCGGTGCGTCCGCAGCAGGCGGCCGTCCTTCGTGCGCATCTCGCCGAGCACGAACTCACCCGCCTTCTCGGCCGCGTCCAGGTAGCGCGGCTCGCCGAGCGCACGTCCCGCGTACGCCATGCTGCCGATCATGAGCCCGTTCCAGCCCGACAGGATCTTGTCGTCCAGTCCCGGATAGGTGCGCCCCTGACGGTGCGCCAGCAGCGTCTTCCGGCTTTTCTCCAGCGAGACCTTCGCCTCGGCCTCGCTCATTCCCACGGCGGCCGCCGCGTCCGCAAGCGGCTGGGCCACGTGCAGCACGTTCATGCCCTGTTCGCCGGGCGGCGTGGGGTGGTGCGGGTCGGCAAAGTTGCCGGCCGCGGTGACTCCCCAGAACGCGCGGGCAAGCGCGGCATCCTTCGCGTCGAGCAGTTCGTCGAACTCCGCGTCCTTCCACACGAAGTAGACACCCTCGCGTCCGTCGCTGTCCGCATCGGTCGCGGAACGGAAGCCGCCTTCGGGCTCGGTCATCTCGCGCAGGACGTAGTCCAGGGTCTCCCGCGCGATGCGCTCGTAGAGCGGGTTCCGCGTGACCTGGAACGCCTCCACGTACACGCGCGCCAGCTGCGCGTTGTCGTAGAGCATCTTTTCGAAGTGCGGCACCAGCCATTCTTCATCCACCGAGTAGCGATGGAAGCCGCCGCCGAGCTGATCGTACATGCCGCCTTCCGCCATCTTGCGCAGCGTGAACTCCACGAAGTGGAGATGGCTGGCATCGCCCAGGCGCTTGTACCAGCGCAGCAGCAGCTCCAGCGTCTGGTGCGGCGGGAACTTCGGCTGGCCGTTGAAGCCGCCGAACTTCGGGTCGAACCGGCCCATCGCCTGATCCACGGCGGCGGCCACCAGCGCCACTTCGGGGACGGTGTCCGAACCCGGGAACTCCGAGTTGCGATTCAGCGCCGCCAGTACCTGGTCGCCCTGCTGCAGGATCTGGTCGCGCTGCGTTTCCCACGCCTCGGCGATCTGGCGCAGCACATCCGTCCAGCCGGGTCGTCCGTAGGCCCCGGCCGGCGGGAAGTAGGTGCCGCCGAAGAAGGGAACACCGTCCGGAGTCAGGAACACGTTCAGCGGCCAGCCGCCGCCCATGCCCATCATCTGCGTGGCGGTCATGTAGATCTCGTCCACGTCGGGACGTTCCTCGCGGTCCACCTTCACGCACACGAACAGTTCGTTCATCACCGCCGCCGCCGCCGGATCCTCGAACGACTCGTGTTCCATCACGTGGCACCAGTGGCAGGACGAGTAGCCGATCGAGACGAGGATCGGCTTGCCGGTCTCCTTGGCCTTGGCAAAGGCCTCGTCGCCCCACGGATACCAGTCCACGGGGTTGTCGGCATGCTGCAGAAGATACGGGCTCGTTTCGTGGGCGAGTCGGTTCTGGCCGGTTTTCGAAGTGTTCACGGAGACCTCGGTGGAGGACGTGGAGGTGTCGGACGCACAGCCGGACGCGAGCAGGAACACGCCGAGGCAGGCTCGGGTCAGGCGGCGGCCCATCATGGATTCGTCCCGGAAGGAGGAGAGGTGGGGCGGAGATCTCAAGCTAGCGGATCGCCTGCGCCCCCGCAAGGGGGCGGGAACGGCGAGCGCGGCGGTGCCGAGCCGGGCCTAGCCTTCCTTCAGGAAGCGAACCGAGTAGATCGGCGGCAGGTGGTGGCTGATCGTCTCCCAGCGCCGCCCCCGGTTCGGCGAGAAGAAGAGGTTCCCGGTCGTGGTCCCGAAGGCCAGCGTTCCGTGCGATCGATCCAGCGCGTGCCGGAACGCCACGTCGTAGCAGTCCTTCTGCGGAAGGCCGGTGCGAAACGCTTTCCACGTCTTGCCGCCGTCGGTCGTGCCGCAGACACACAGCTTGCCGTCCACGGCAAAGCGATGCGTATCCGCCACCGCGGGAACGACCCACGCGCAGTCCGGATCCTTCTCGTCCACGGCCACCGCGAATCCGAAGTGCGCCACCTCCCCCTGCCTGGAAACCGGCTTCCAGCTCCGGCCGCCGTTCGTGCTCCGGAAGATGCCGCAGTGGTTCTGCTGCCACATCGTGTCCGGATCCGCCGGACACGCATCCAGATAGTGGGGATCGTGCCCCACCTCGGCCTTGGGGTCGGGCAGGAAGTCCGCAAGAAGGCCCTGGTTGCGCGGCGCCCAGGTGGTGCCCCCGTCGGTCGATTCGAAGACGCCCGCGCAACTGACCCCGACAAAGACGTGCCGGCTGTCGCGCGGATCCACCACGATGGAATGCAGGCCGGCCAGCGGACGGCCGCCCCCGAACCAGCCATCGAATCGACTGGGATGATCCCAGAGTCCCTTGTTCAGCCGGAAGGAGTCGCCGCCGTCGTCGCTGTAGAAGAGACCGCCTGGTTCCGTTCCCAGGTAGAGGCGGTTCGGCTCGTCGTCGCCGCCGGGCGTGATCGTCCACAGGTAGCTCAACGTGGCGGGCTGCGGCTTGCCGGTCGTCCACGGCTTGGTGCGGGCGCGCTTGGGATACTTGGGCGCTTCGATCTCGGTCCAGTGCTTGCCGAGATCCGCGGACCGCTGGATCTTGGAGCCCCAGTGGCCGTGATCCAGGCTCACCCAGGTCCGATCGTTGCGATGATCATGAAACGCGTACGGCACGGCGGCCGCGGTGTGCGAGTGGTTGACCACGCGCCACCCGGACTTCCCGGACTTGAGAATGAACACGCCCTTGCGCGTTCCCACGATCATCGTTCCCGACGGGGCCATGCCGCTCCTCCTAGCCTCCGGACAGCGCTTGCATCACGAACACCTCGTCGTCCGCCGACACGGGATCCGTGAGGCGAGTGCGGTCCTGCAGTATCTCGCCGTTGATGAAGATGTTCACATGCATGCGAAGGGAGCCCCGGTCGTCGATCAGGTAGCCCGCCAGCCCCGGGTGCAGCGCGTCCAGGCCGGCCACGAGTTCGGCAAGGTCCGCGCCGGCCACCTGGACATCGGCGAGGGCCGGAAAGTGCAGGCGGAGATGCCGGGTGAACTGGACCTTGGCCATGACCTTCCCTTCCGCCGGTCGCGCCCTTCGGGTGAGATCCCGAGCCTAGGAGCACCGAAGGC
>BQJX01000383.1 GCA_021604925.1 Gemmatimonadota bacterium | reverse complement strand
ATCGCTGGCCGAGCACACGGAGGACGGGACGTACGAAGTGATCCTGGTGGACAACGGATCCAGCGACGCCACGCCGGACCTGCTCGCCTGCCTCGAAGGCAATGTGAAGATCCTCCGCAACGAAACGAATCTCGGGTTTGCCACCGCCTGCAACCAGGGCGCGGAGCTCGCCTCCACCCCGAACGTCCTCTTCCTCAACAACGACATCGAGGCCAAGCCGGGATGGTTGCCGCCGCTGCTCGACGTTCTGAACTCGGACCCGTCCGTGGGGATCGTCGGCAGCCGCCTTCTCTTTCCCGACGGCACGATCCAGCACGCGGGCGTGGCGCTGTTGGGCCGCGAGCAGCACCAGATCCTGCTGGGCGCGTTCCACATGCACTACGCCGAGCCCGGGGACTGCGCGGAAGCCGCGCAGGCGATGAATCTGCAGGTCGTCACCGGAGCGTGCCTTCTCGTCCGGCGATCGATCTTCACGGACGTCGGTGGCTTTGACACGTACTTCTGGAACGGTTGCGAAGACGTGGACTTCTGTCTGAAGGTGCGCGCCAAGGGGTGGAACGTGGTCTACGAGCCCGCGAGCGCGCTGGTGCACCACGAGTCCATGTCGGGGCCGCAGCGCTTCTCGCGGACCCGGTCGAACGAGGCGCTGCTGGCGTCGCGCTGGTTCGGCAAGGTGGAGCCGGATCTGATCGAGCGTGCCGACGGAACGCGCGCCCTGGCTCCCGGTACCCCCATGGCCCCGTACCGCGGCCTGGCCGCGCCGAGCCCGGACGGCGCCCCGGCATCGCTCGCCCTGGCCGCGCCGGACGCGCTCACGTCCATCGTGATCCTGACTCGCAACGGCGTGGAGGACACGCGACTCTGTCTGGAATCGATCGCGGAACACACGGACCAGCCCCACGAAGTCATCGTGGTGGACAACGGCTCCACCGACGGCACGATCGACTACCTGCGCTGGCGACTGGAACAGGTGGACAATCTGCGGGTCGTGCAGAACGCCACCAACCGCGGGTTCGCGGCCGGCAACAACCTGGGGCTCTCGATTGCCCACGGAGCGCAGGTCGTTCTGCTGAACAACGACACGGTCGTCACGCCGGGATGGCTGGCCGGCCTGAGCGCCGTGCTGCACGCGCACCCCGACTGCGGCCTGGTGGGCCCGATGACGAACTACGCATCCGGTCCGCAGGTGGTGGCCAACGTTCCCTACCAGACGCTGCCCACCATGAAGGAGTTCGCGCTGGATTGGGCGTGCCGCCACGAGGGAAGCGATCCGGCCCGGCGACTCGTGGGGTTCTGCTGGCTGATGCGCCGCGAAGTCGTGGACGAGATCGGCGGCCTGGACGAGCGCTTCGGTCTGGGCAACTGCGAGGACGATGACTACTGCCTGCGGGTCGTGCAGGCGGGATGGACCACGCGCATTGCGCGCAGCGTGTTCATCCACCACACGGGAAGCCGCACGTTCCGGTCGGAGAACATCGACTACTCGGCGCAGCTGAAGGCGAACTTCGAGATCTTCCGCGACAAGTGGAACCTGGATCCGGATGCAAGCGTGGACAAGCCGTACCCGTTCCTGGAAGTCGCGAAGGGCCCCGCGCATCCCAGGGTGAAGTTGCCGGAGGTGGCGGGCACGCACGACCTGCAGGACCGCGGTCGCTGGCACCGCGACCGTGGCCTCGGAACGCGGGCGCCGCGCACGGTCGACCAGAGCAGCGGCTCGCTCGATGACCAGACCTACCGGCTGGCGGTGGGGCTGCTTCCCGGCGACGAGGTCACCGGCGACACGCGGGCCCTCTTCGCCCGCTACGGGCTCCAGGGCGACCCGCCCGTGTGGGAAACCACCGCCCACATCGCGGCGCAACTGGGCGAGAAGCCGCTGGTCCTGCTGCTGGCCCCCGACGTGGTCGTGCCGGACGATGCGTTGCAGGAGATGCTTGAGATCATGAAGGCGGACCCGACCGTAGCCGCGATCGGCCCGCGGTCCAACGCCGCCCCGACGGCCCAGCGGGGCAAGCCCGGCTACCAGGACACCGGCCGCGATCTGCGTCGGTTTGCCGCCCGTCAGCGCAGGAAGAGGAAGGGGCAAACCCGGCCCGCCGCGCACCTGGGCGGCTTCTGCCTCCTCCTGAAGAGCAGTCTGGCCCGCGAGGTGGGGGGGCTGGACGAAGACCGCCCGATCGAGGATGCGCTCCTGGACCTGTACGGACGCCTGCTGGCCGCCGATCATCGCGTGGTGGTGGCCTCCGGGGCCTGGGTCCACCATGTCCGGCTGTCGCCGGTGGAGGGGGCCGGGTACGGCGTGGGAACCCCGGCCGCCGTGTAGACCTGCCAAGATGCGCGAGCGTTGGCAAGGCCCGGACGGATCGGGGGCCCCGCAATGAAAAAACAGCGCCTTCCGGGGTAGAGGGATCGCCCGATCGTCCCTAGAGTGGACGAGCCGGGCGTTGACGCTCCCCAGGGAAGCCCTCGCAAGCACCTCCCTGGGGAGCGCCCGGCCTTTCTTCGGAGGTTGGATGCCGCCCCCCGAGCTCCCGCGCCACCCCTGGGTTCGCGCGCTTCTTCTCTTTCTGGTCTGCACGTTTGCCGGGCTCTTCTTCGGAACGCAGCTCCACTCGTCGACGACCGCCTGGGGCTCGCCCACCACGCTCGAGTGGGCGATCACCGTGCGGCTGTGGGCGTGGTACCAGTGGGGCGTCCTCTTCCTGCTGGTCCTGTGGCTCGGGAACCGCTATCCGCTCACGGCGGAGCGCTGGCGCCGCTCCGTGCCCATTCATCTGGGTCTGTCCGTGGTCATCGGGGTGTTCCAGATCGCGGTGAACACGTGGACGCATCTCGCGTTCGTTGCGGACCCGGCAAAGGGCAACACCTACTTCGGCTACCTGCAGAGTCTTCTCCTGTTTGCGTTCCACCGGAACCTGCTCATCTACTGGGGCGCCATCGGGGCGCAGGCGGCGTTCCGCACCTACCAGAAACTGCGGGAGGAGGAAATCGCCGGGGAGCGCCTGCGCTCGCAGCTGGTGGAGGCGCGGTTGGACGCGTTGAAGATGCAGCTGCATCCGCACTTCCTGTTCAACACGCTGCACGCGGTCACCGCGCTGGTGCGGCGCGATCCTCGCCGCGCCGAGTCCATGATCCAGGATCTCAGCGAGATGCTGCGACTGACCCTGGCCGACGTGGACGCGCAACGCGTGCCGCTGGCCCGGGAGATCGAGATCCTCGATCGCTACTTCGCGATCCAGAAGGTCCGCTTTGGCGATCGGCTGAACGTGGAACTCGACATCGCCCCGGAGGCACTCCCGCTCCAGGTGCCGAACCTCCTGCTGCAGCCGCTGGTGGAGAACGCGATCCGCTACGGGGTGGCCAGTCGCTACCGAGGGGGCCGGGTTCGCGTGGAGGCCCGGCTGGTCGCGGGCCGCGTGGCCCTGCAGGTTCGGGACGATGGGCCCGGGCTGGACGGCTCTCCGGAGCGAGCGCTGCGGGCGGGGATCGGTCTGTCGAACACGCGCGAACGCCTGCAGCAGCTCTACGGAGACGACCACACGTTCGCCATCGCCAACGATCCGGAGGGCGGTCTGGTGGTCACGGTGGACCTGCCGGCGGGGCCCGCTGTGCTGCGCGAGCCTGAGCCGTTGCCCGCGCTGGAGAGCCGGCCCGGGGAGGAGGCGGCATGAGGCTCCGGGCCATGGTGGTGGACGATGAGACGCTGGCGCGGGAGCACGTGCGCGACCTCCTGCTCCGCGAGCCGGACGTGGACGTGGTGGCGGAGTGCGATGGCGGCCGG
>BQJX01000382.1 GCA_021604925.1 Gemmatimonadota bacterium | reverse complement strand
CCGCCACGGTCGCTGTGGTACCTTCCCGCCACGATGAATCGAAACCCGGACGCGCGCCACGAGAATGCCCCCGATCTGCCGGAGCACGTCCGGGAGAACCGGTCCCTGTGGGATCGCGTTGCGCCCGAGTGGGTCGCCGGCGGAGAGCGGAACTGGGCCGAGGCGGAGCCGAACTGGGGGATCTGGCGGATCCCGGAAGCGCGGCTGCACCTGCTTCCCCCGGACATGACCGGGCTCCGGGCAATCGAGCTGGGCTGCGGCACGGGCTACGTGAGCGCGTGGATGGCGCGCCGGGGCGCGGCGGTCGTGGGGATCGACAACTCCGCCCGCCAGCTGGAGACGGCCACCCGGCTGATGAAGGAGCATGGCGTCCCCCTCATGCTGATCCACGGAAACGCGGAGGCCGTGCCGTATCCGGATGGCTCCTTCGACTTCGCGATCAGCGAGTACGGAGCGGCCATCTGGTGCGATCCCGAGCGCTGGATCCCGGAGGCCCATCGGCTCCTGCGGCCCGGCGGAACGCTCACGTTCCTGGGGAACCATCCCTGGGTGGGAGTCTGCACTCCTCCCAACGGAGCGGAGTGCGAGGATCGACTGCACCGTCCGTACTTCGGAACGCGAAGGCTGGACTGGCGCGACGCGGAAGTGGACCCCGGCGGCATCGAGTTCACGATGCCGACGTCGGAGTGGATGCGGCTCTTCCGGCGAACCGGCTTTGAGGTCCTGGACTACCACGAGCTGCAGGCGCCCGCGGAGATGTCGGAACGGCGCTTCTTCGTTTCCGGAGAGTGGGCCCGGAAGTGGCCCTCGGAGCAGGTCTGGCAGCTTCGAAAGACGTCGCCATCATCCCGCGACCGCGCGGCCCGGACCGTCTAGACTGTCCGCACTCACAACACCTCAAGGCGGACCCCATGTCACCAGGCGACCTCGACCTCTCGGCCAACGACGCGCCCCTGCGGCAGGACATTCGCGAGCTCGGCCGAATCCTCGGCGACGTGATCCGCGAGCAGTGGGGCGACGAGTTCTTCCAACTGGAGGAAGAGGTGCGACTCGGGTCGCGCTCCCTGCGCGATCCCGACAGCGACACCGACGACGGCACCGCCCTGCTCGACCGCCTGAACCGGGCTTCCAACTGGGAGATCGTGCGGCTGGTCCGATCCTTCACCATCTACTTCCATATCGCCAACACCGCGGAGCAGCACTATCGCGTGTCGCCCGGTCTCTCCGAGGCCGAAGCCGGCATTTCCGGAGTGATCGAGCGGGCGCTGGCGGCCGGTGTGACCCGACAACAGATCGCGGACTTCGCCCGCGGTGTGCACATCCGCCCGGTCTTCACGGCTCATCCGACCGAGTCCGCTCGGCGCTCCATCCTGAGCAAACTCCAGGCGATCGACAGCCGGATGGCGCGCACCCCGGGACAGGCGGAGCGCGACGCGGCCTGGCACCGCCGCATGGTGGAACTGATCGAGGGAATCGTGCAGACGGACGAACTCCGCCAGGTGCGGCCCGGCCCGCTGGACGAAGCCCGAAACCTGCTGTTCTACCTGGAGCAACTCTCGGACGGCACCACGGCCAACGCCGTCGAGACGTTCTTCGAAACGCTCGCCGCGCACGGGATCGACACCGCCAACCTGGTGAGCCCGCTGCGCTTCGGCACCTGGGTCGGCGGCGACCGCGACGGCAATCCGAACGTGACGGCCCAGGTGACCCGGGACGCGCTGGCCCTCTACAACCTGCGGGCGATGCGTCAACTCCGGGAGAAGATCCGGACGCTGGCCACCGAACTGAGTCAGTCCACTCGGGTCATCGAGGTGTCCGAGGAACTCAGGGCGTCGCTGGAACAGGAACGCCAACGGCTTCCGGCGGTTCACGCCGAGTACGCACGCCTGGACGAGGAAGAGCCGTACCGGCTGAAGTGCGCCTACATGTTCCAGCGAATCGTGAACCAACTGGAAGCGGCCATCGGTTGGCGGGCACCTCAGGGACCTGTCTACGCGAGTCCGGATGAACTTCTGGAAGACCTCTTCATCATGCGCCGGTCGCTGGAGCAGAACGGCAGCCGGCACGTGGCGCGCGGGCCGCTGCGAAGGTTGATCACGTCGGTCCAGACCTTCGGGTTCACGATGGCGCAGATGGACGTGCGCGAGGATTCGTCGGTGTCGAACGCGGCCATCGACGAGCTGATGGCCCAGTCCGGACCGGACAACGCGCCGTTCGCGGAGCTGCCCCCCGAAGAGCGCTCCGCCGCGCTCTCGCGGGAACTCAGCGGCCGCAGGCCCCTTCACTCCGAAGCGGCGCAGCTGACCGACGGCACCCGCGAGGTACTGGACGTCATGGAGACGGTGCGCGACGCCCAGGACCGGCTCGGCGCGGAGGCGGTGGATACGTGGATCGTGTCGATGACCCGCTCCGCCGCGGACCTCAAGGCGATTCTCGTCCTGTCGCGCGAGACCGGGCTCACGTTGCCTTCCGAGAACGTGGCCCGATTGCGGGTAGCCCCGCTCTTCGAGACGATCGACGACCTCCGCAACGCCGCCGCCGTCATGGAGGACTACTGGTCCGACCCGGAGGTCCGGAAGCTCGTGGCCCTGCAGGGCGACTCCGCCGAGGTCATGGTGGGCTACTCCGACTCCAACAAGGACGGCGGGATCACCACGTCGCAGTGGGAGCTCTACAAGGCGCAGAGGGCGCTTCGTGATTGCGCGACGCGCCACGGCATCCGGCTCTACCTGTTCCATGGTCGGGGTGGATCCGTCGGTCGCGGGGGCGGACCCACTCGCGAGGCCATTCTCGCCCAGCCTTCCGGCACCGTGAACGGCATGATCAAACTCACCGAGCAGGGCGAAGTCATCTCGGACCACTTCGGCAACCGGCACATCGCCGAGTCCCAGCTCGACCTGATGATCTCGTCCGTGACGGAGGCATCGCTGCTGCACGCCGAACCCCACCACTCCGCCGCGACGATCGCCGGGTGGGTGGGAGCCATGGACGGCATCTCGGCCGCGGCCTACACGGCGTACCGGGCGCTGGTGGAGGCCGACGGCTTCGTGGACTACTTCGTCTCGAGCACGCCGGTCGAGGAACTCGGGTCCATGAACATCGGCTCCCGACCGGCGCGACGACGCGGCCAGATGACCGGGCTCGCCAGCCTGCGGGCGATTCCGTGGGTGTTCGGCTGGACGCAGTCCCGCCAGATCATTCCGGGTTGGTTCGGGCTGGGCAGCGCGCTGGAAGAAGCCCGCCAGAGGAACGGTGGAAGCGTCGTCGACGAGATGTACCGGGACTGGAGCTTCTTCCAGACGTTGATCTCGAACGTGGAGATGGCGCTGGCCAAGACGGACCTGGGAATCGCGAAGCGGTACGTCGATAGGCTGGTGGCTCCGGAGCACCGGCACGTGTTCGACCGGATCCGGGCCGAGTTCGATCGCACGCTGCGGGAAGTGCTGGAAGTGACCGGCCAGAAGCGGCTCCTGGATCGGAGCCCGGTCCTGCAGCGGACGATCAGTGTGCGGGCGCCGTACATCGACCCGCTGAACTATCTGCAGATCGCGCTGCTCTCCCGGCACCGCCGCGACGAGGAGCCGGACCCGCAGCGGGAGCGCGCGTTGCTCCTGACCATCAACGGGATTGCCGCGGGCCTGAAGAACACCGGGTAGTCGGCGTCGCCGAGCGGCCATGCGCCCCGAGCGGCCGAACCCGGCCGTCCGCCGGCGCCAGCCCTACTCCAGGAAGAAGTCCACCCGACCGTCGTCCAGGCTGTACTCGGCGCCCACGACCCGCAGCTTCCCGGCG
>BQJX01000381.1 GCA_021604925.1 Gemmatimonadota bacterium | reverse complement strand
AACACTTCCGCAGGCCATGTGCACACAGGCCCCCGGGGGCTGTCGACCGAAAACGCGGCGGGCCGCCGGATCCCGGAAAGGCAGGGATTTCCCGTACATCCCCCGGAACCCCTTTCCTCCGCCGCCCGGACTCCCTAAATTGTGGATTATTCAGTCGGGTATCCTGCCGGGCCGCAGAGGGAGTTCCCGCGGGCCACCCGACCGGTTGCGAAACCGATGCCCCCGGAAAGGGAGACCCATGGCGAGCCCGGACGAGCCCACGTCGCCGCCCCCGAATACCCGGTCGATCCAGGAAGAGCACGATCAACTCCGTGCCCTCCTTCACGAACTCACGGTGGCCGACATCACCGGCGCCGTGCCACTGCTGCGGCGTCTCCGGGAGCTGCTGGTCCGGCACTTCGAGAACGAAGAGGGCGCGGACGGCTTCGAGTCGGTGGCCCGTCGCCAGCCGCAGTTCCTTCCCAAACTGGAGGAGATCTTCGAAGAGCATCGGCACTTCCTCAAGCGGGTCGATTCGCTCGTGGATTCCACGTGTGCCTGCGCCAGGCATCGCAAGGAGATCCTCCAGGAGATCGCGGCCATGGCCCACGATCTGCACGAACACGAGATGAAGGAGAACGCGCTGCTCGGCGACATCATGTACACCGATCTCGGAGGCCATCACTGATGGACGGAAGCGTGAAGCCAGCGAGCAAGACGGCGGGACCGGCCCACGCGTCCGCGCCCCGGAAGATGGATCAGCAGATCGTGGAGATCGTGAGCGACTCCGGCGAGGGCGCGCAGAAGGCGGGGCAGACCTTCGGGGCGATCAGCGCCAAGATGGGCAACGGCGTCTGGACGGTCGAAATCATCCCCGCCGAGATCAAGCCGCCCGCCCGCTCCCGCGCCGGGGCCAGCGGTATCCGCATCCGACTGGGCACCGGGCCGATCACGAACATGGGCGACGAGGCCGACCTGGTGGTCGCCCTGAACGAACAGGTGCTCTTCGGCCGGATCGAGCAGGGCGCGTACAAGCCCGGCACCGTGGTCCTTCTCGAGAACAAGTGGGGCACGGATCCGGTCGACCACGTTCGCGCCGAGTACGCGGAGGCCGTCACGGAGTTCCGGACGAAGGGCCTGGTCGTGTACGAGCTGCCGCTGGAAGAGGCGTGCCGCGGCATCATGCCGAACCCGCGGCTGGGCAAGAACATGTTCGTGCTCGGCATGCTGAGCCGCATCTACCAGCGCGACCTGGAACTGGCGCTGGCGGAAGTGGAGCTCGTGTTCAAGCGCAAGGGCGCCGAGGTCGTGCAGAAGAACCGCGAGATGGTGGAGGCCGGCTACCGGTTCGCCACCGAGAACGTGGACGTGTGCGTCGAGATCCCGGCGGCGGCTCCCGACCAGGCCATGGTGGTCATGAACGGCAACCAGGCCGTGGGACTGGGCGTGATGGCCTCCGGCATGGAGACCGTGGCCATGTACCCGATCACGCCGGCCACCTCGGCGTCGCACTACCTTGCCGGCTCGTTTCCCAAGGTGGGCGGCATTGTGCACCAGGCGGAAGACGAGATCGCCGCGATCGGGTTCGCGATCGGCGCTTCCTACGCGGGCAAGACGGCCTGCACGATCACGTCCGGGCCCGGCCTCGCGTTGAAGACGGAGTTCATCGGGCTGGCCGTCATGGCCGAGATTCCGCTGGTCCTGGTGGTCGTGCAGCGTGGCGGGCCGAGCACGGGGCTTCCCACCAAGGTGGAACAGGGTGAGCTGCTCCCGGCCATCTTCGGTTCACCCGGGGACGATCCCAAGATCGTGTTCTCCGCGGCCACCATCGAGGAGTGCTTTCACTTCGTGGTCCTGGCTCGCAAACTCGCCGAGGAGTTCCGCGGCCCGGTCGTTCTGCTCACGGACGCGAACCTGGCGACGGGCGTGCAGCCGTTCCCCCGCCCCGAGCCGCGGGAGGACTGGCTCGCCGCCCCGCTGGACCTCTCCGCCTGGAACGAGGACACGCCTCCCTACGACTGGGATCCCGTGACCGGCCTCTCGCCGCGACCGATTCCGGGACAGGCCGGCGGCGAGTACGTGCTCACCGGGCTGGCGCACACGCGTCAGAGCAAGGTGGCCTACGACCCCTTCTCCAACCAGCTGGGCTGCGAAATGCGCAGTCGCAAGCTGGCCGCGCTGCGTCGCTCGCTGAAGCCGCCCGCCATTCGCGGCAACCCAGAGGGCGACCTGCTGGTAGTCGGTTGGGGCTCCACGCTCGGCGCCATCGACGAAGCCGTGGACCGCGCGCAGGCCGAGGGACATGCCGTGTCCTCGATCCATCTCCGGTTCCTGGCTCCGCTGGAACCGGGACTCGCCGAGATCTTCGCGAAGTTCAAGCAGGTGGTCTGCGTGGAGATCAACTACAGCGACCCGCCCGACGCGGCGCCGTTCCAGGATCCCAGCTACCGGCGACTCTCCCAGCTGGCCAAGCTTCTTCGCAACCGGACGCTGGTGGACGTGGACAGCTGGTCGAACGTGCACGGACAGCCACTGCGACCGGGGCAAATCCACGACGAGATCGTCCGGCGAACGACGGCCCTCCAGGGAGAGAAGTCATGCACGAACTGAACGAAGACTGGGAGGCCAACGGCCACCCGAGCCATCACACTCTGGAGGACTACGAGGGCGGCGTGGCGCGCTGGTGCCCCGGTTGCGGCGACCTTGCCGTGCTCACCGCGGTCCAGCGGATCTGTCGCGACGAACAACTTCCCCCGGAGAAGGTCGTGGCGGTTTCCGGAATCGGCTGCGCCAGCCGCTTCCCGCACTACATGGCCACGTACGGTTTCCACGGGTTGCACGGGCGCGCGCTCCCGGTCGCGTGCGGCGTCAAGGCGCGTCGCCCGGATCTGGACGTGTGGGTCGCCACCGGAGACGGCGACTGCTGCTCGATCGGCGCGGGCCACTGGATCCACGCCATCCGCTACAACATGAACATCACGGTGATGCTGTTCGACAACCAGATCTACGGACTCACCAAGAAGCAGAGCTCGCCCACGAGCCCGATCGGACTCACCACGAACACGCACCCGGAAGGCATCTTTCTCCCGCCGCTCAATCCGATCCAGGCGACGCTGGGATTCACGAACGTGTCGTTCGTGGCGCAGACCGTGGACTGGAATCCGCTGCACCTGCACGCCACCCTTGCGGCCGCGCATCGCCATCGCGGTCTGAGCTTCGTGCGCATCCTGCAGCGGTGCCCCACCTACACGGCCAACCTCTACGACGAACTCCAGAAGGATCCCACCAAGGTGCTCATGCTCACGCACGAGAACGGGATCGGCGGCGACCCCGCCCTTGGACGCGTGTTCACGAACCAGGGCGTCCACGATCCCTCCGACCTGCGGGCGGCGCGGATTCTCGCGGAGCAGATCGATCCGCTCCCGATCGGGCTGTTCTTCCAGGACGAGTCCTGCCCGATCTATGACGACTTCACGAACGAAGGCTTGGCCATGCCGATCGAGGCGCGGATGGAGGCACTGAACCGCGAACTCGATCGCTTTCTCGTCTGAGGTGGAACGATGAGCGACACGGCGCGTTCGAACCAACCGACGGCCCCGACGGAACCGTCGAGCCCGGGTTTCATTCTGGATGAGAAGCCGGCCGGCACCGGCCGAGCGGCCAGGGATCTGGAACAGGCGCTGCGGCAGTTCCACTGGAGCGGCCCGGACGACGAGCGCGGGGCCGGCGGGTTCACGTCGCCGTTCCGCGGCGGAGCGGACGCGTCCGCCGATGTCGGGGCGAGTGCCCTCGGGGACGCGTGCGAAGCGCTCCTG
>BQJX01000380.1 GCA_021604925.1 Gemmatimonadota bacterium | reverse complement strand
CGATTGCTCGTTGATGCCGGTGTACGCGCTCCTGCGCAGTTCCACGGCTCCGGAAGAGGAGTACGCGGAAACGGGAATGGAGGTGGGCGTGGACATCCGCCTGGGCCTGCACACCTGGATCAGCGTGACGGACGAGATCGGGCACCGGGACTACGAGATCAGTGCCGCCGGCACGGAGACGAACTCCACGGCGACGGATCTGGATTCGCTCGGGTTCGATGACCTGGACACCCGCTTCTCGGACTACCTCTACAACCGGATCACCCTACTGGTGACCAGCGATGTGGGTCAGGGCGTCTCGTTCCACCTCTTCGCGAACTGGCAACCCGAGGATCACCGCCTCAACCAGCACGATACCGACACCCGCATCGTCTCCGGGGGAGTCGAGTACTCGTTCTAGCTCCGGTCTTGCTTGACGAGCCGCGGGCTGGCCCGTTTCATAGGCGCACTTGCCCCGTGTCGGGATCTTCCCGTCGCCGAGTTTTTCCGCCTGTGGAGGTCCGGATGTCCGCACTCATCGCGCGTTGTCGCAGCCTGGTGATCGTTTCGGTGGCCACGTCCCTGATGGGATGCGCCACCGTCGGTCAGATCAATCTCGTGTCGGAGCCGGAAGAACTCGCCATGGGCGATGCGTTCGCCGGCGAGCTCGAGAAGGAACTCCGGTTCATCACCGATCCCACGGTGGTGGGCTACATCGAGGCCCTGGGCCAGTCGCTGGCCCGCGTGTCGCAGCGCAGCAACATCACGTACCGGTTCCACGTGGTGGACACGGACGAGGTGAACGCGTTTGCGGTCCCCGGCGGCTACCTGTACGTGAACCGCGGTCTGATCGAGGCGGCGGACACCGAGGCGGAGCTGGCCGGCGTGCTGGGCCATGAGATCGGGCACGTGGTCGGCAAGCACAGCGCGCGGCAGATGACGCAGCAGCTGGGGATCTCCGCGATCGCTGGCATGCTCCTGGGTCAGGATCCCGGAATGCTGGCGCAGCTGACCACGCAGATCGTGGCCACCGGTGCGATCACGAGCTACAGCCGGGACATGGAGTCCGAGGCCGACACCTACGGCGTCCAGGAACTGTACGATGCCGGCATTGACCCGAACGGGCTGGCCACGTTCTTCCGCAAGCTGGAGGACATGCGCGGCGGCCAGGGCGGAGGCACGCTGGAGCAGTTCTTCTCCACGCACCCGGACCCGGGCGCTCGCGCGGAGGCCGTGTTGAACCAGATCGCGTCGCTACCGCCCAAGTCCGGCCTGCGGAAGGACTCCGCGGCGTTCCGCGAAGCGAAGGCCCGCGTGCTCGCGCTGCCGCGACCGCCGAGCGCGCCCGGACAGTAGCCGACGGGACCCAACCGCAAGAAGGCCTCCCGGCGCGATTGCCGGGGGGCCTCGTCGGCCGGTTTCCGGGGGGTGGAAACCGACGACTTGCACGGTCGCGGATCTACTTTTCGTTCTGCAGCTTCTTGAGATCCTCCTGCAGCTTCTTCAGTTCCGCGCGCAGTTCGTCCATCTCCTCGCTCAGCCCGCTGTCATCCAGTTCCAGGATCTCCACGTGCCGTTGGAGGTCGTCGTCCGGGAAGTTCCGCCCGAGTCCGCGCAGGTGGCGCTGGATGTCCATGCTGCCCAGCTCACCGGGCCATCTCGACCGGTCGCCGCCTTCCCGCATCTCCAGCGTGGTCTCGCCCTTGCGCTCCTTGCGATCGCGCACCCACACCAGCTGAACGGCCTGGGCCTCTTCGTACGAGCGCACGGCCGCGCGCAGATCCGCGGGACTGCTGATGTCCGCCTCGCCCACGCGGATGATCACGTCGCCCGCCTGGAGGCCGAGCGCCGCGGCCGGACTGTCGTCAACCACCTCGGAAACCAGGGCGCCGCCCTCCCCCTTCACGCCGAAGTACTCCTTCAGGTCGCCGCTGAGCGCCTGGGTGGAGACCCCCAGGAAGGCATGCTCCTTCTGGAACCGGAGCTTGCGCCCCTGGTGGGCCTTGTGCCCCGCCTTGCCGAGCGCGTGGTGGGCCTTGTCCATCGCGCGACGGATCGAGTTGCGCGCCTCGCCCTCGCCCAGCGTCACGTCCAGCGAGCGTCCCTTCCCGTCGCGCAGGTACTTCACCGCGATCCGGTCGCCGGCGGCATGCGTTCGCACCAGCTCCCGCAGCTCGGACGGAGTGCCGACTTTCTGGCCGTTCACTTCGGTGACGATGTCGCCGGCCTTCAGTCCGGCCTCGGCCGCCGGGCTGTCGTCCACGACCTGTCGGACCAGGACGCCGGAGTCGGCCTTCATGTCCAGGGCCTCGGCCAGGCCGCCTTCCACTCGCTGGAGGTGGATGCCGAGAAATCCGGGGGCAGCTTCTGCCTGGGTCTTGGGATCTTCGTTCGCTTCGTTCGGATCGGCAAACGCACTCGCCGAGATCAGAACCGCGCCGGCCAGCGCGAGAAGCGTTGCAAGCTTGCGCATGACAGTGGCTCCTTGTTTCTGCAGGGGAAGCAGAGAGGGCGGGTCTGCCCTCCGACGGTCTGATCGGGAATACCCCGATCCCGCGGCAAAAGTTCAGCGGAAAGGTGGAAAGTCGGTAGAATGAGGCCATGAGTGTTCTCCTGGCGAGTGGCATCCTGATCGCCCAGTCCTGCAGCGGCCCCTTCTGCGCTCCCGACGCCCAGTTCGAGCGGCCCGCCGCCGGGCTGTTTGCCGACTCCGCCGCCCCCGTGGCCGCCCTGGGGGCCAACGGCTCACTCCTGCTGGCCTGGGAGTTCCGCGCCCAGGGGGAGTCCGACATCGCGTTCAGTCGCCGCGAGGACGGTGCCCGCGGTGCCTGGTTGGACGCCCCCCAGCGCCTCGAGGACGACGAGTGGGGAGCCGCCCGGTCGCTCGAGCCGAGATTGGCTTCGGACGGCCGGGGGCGGGTCTGGGTGCTCTGGCAGGACAACCGCAACGGCGTGGACGACTTGCGCCTGTGTGCATCCACGGACGACGGCAGAACCTGGCCCGTACGCGATCAGCGCGTCGGCGGCGGCGTGCCCGGCAAGTTGCGATCCATGGCGGCACTGGCGGCCGACGGTTCCGGCCGCCTGTACGCCGCCTGGGAAGACACGCGGGCCGGCAGCCGCGACCTGTGGCTGGTGTCCTCCGGGGATGGCGGCCTCACGTGGAATCCGGAACTGCGCGTGGACTCGGACGAGGCGGGAACCGGCGTCTCGTACCATCCGCAGCTGCTGGTGTGGGACGACGGCACCGTGCTCGTTGCGTGGTGGGACGAGCGCGACGGGCTCGCGGACGTCTACGTGCGACGCAGCGTGGATCACGGGCGGAGTTGGGTCGGGCCGGAAGAACGCGTGGACCCGGGCGACGCGGGAGCGTGGAACAGCCGCGACGTGGTGCTGTCGCGCGTGGGGGACACGGTGTCGCTGGCCTGGGAGGAGGACCTCATTCCGCTGGAAGGGAATGTGGTCAGCCGCACGTCCACGGATCGCGGCGCCACTTGGGGAGCGATGCGCGCGTCCGGGCTGGGCGAGAATCCGGTGATCGTGGCGCGCGAGGGGGCCTCTCCGCTGGTCGGCTGGACCGAGCCGCCGGCGCGCGGCACCGGCCAGAAGACGTCCATCGGCGGCCGAATCGTGGAGATCCCGCTGCCCACCCAGTACCGGGTCGGCGCGCCGGACGCGGTGCGACCGGCATCCCTGCGCGGGCTGGAGCGATTGGCGTCGCGGTGGGCGGGGCGAGCCGGGGACCGGGCGTTCTTCGCGCGGGGCGGAGCGGCGGTCGGTCGCGGTCTCGTGGATGTGTACTGGGTGGACCTGGGC
>BQJX01000379.1 GCA_021604925.1 Gemmatimonadota bacterium | reverse complement strand
GTCATCGTCGATGATGAGGATGCGCGGCTCCGTCATGCGGAGGCTCCCTTGCGCGCGCGATCCGGATGGGCGCGGAACCACTCGCACGTGCTCTCCAGGCCCTCGTCGAAGCCGGTCTGCACTTCGTACCCGAGTTCCCGGCGCGCCCTCTCGATGGATGCCTCCGACACGCGAACGTCGCCGGCTCTCGTGTCCACGTAGCGAGCTGCCACTCCCGGCGCCAGATTCGCGGAGAGGCGCTCGTACAGCTGGTTCACGGAGTAGGATCCGCCGCAGCCGATGTTGAACACGCCGCCGGCCGCGGAATCCCGCGCCACCGCCAGCAGGTTGGCGTGCACCACGTTGTCCACGTGCGTGAAGTCGCGCGTCTGTCCCCCATCGCCGTAGATGACGGGCGCCTTGCCCTGCAACAGCGTGTTGAGGAAGATGGGTACCACCGCCGCGTAGTCGGATCCGGGATCCTGCCGCGGGCCGAAGATATTGAAGTAGCGCAGGCACACGGTGGATACCCAGCCGCAGGCCGTGAACTGCGCGCAGTACTGCTCTCCGATGAGCTTGGACGTGGCGTACGGGGAGATCGGGCGGGGCGGCAGCCCTTCGTGCTTGGGCGAGATCTCGTCATCGCCGTAGATCGCGGCGGAGGACGCCAGGACCATCCGCTTCACGCCGGAATCGCGGGCCGCCATGAGCAGGGCCAGCGTACCGTCCACGTTGATGCGGTGATTCAGCCAGGGATCCTCCACGCTCCGAGGCACGGAGGCGAGCGCCGCGTGGTGCAGGATGTAGTCCACGCCGTCCACGGCCTTGGACACCGCCGCCGGGTCCGACACGTCGCCGCGGTGGAAGTCCACGCGATCGGAGACCTCGGACAGGTTCTCGGAGTAGCCGGAGGAGAGGTCGTCCAGAACCCGGACCCGATCCCCGCCGGCCAGGACACCGCGCACAAGATGCGATCCGATGAACCCGGCGCCGCCGGTCACGAGGAAACGGGCCACGCTACCCACCCCACCAGGAAGACGGTTTCATCGCGCGGGCGACCCTCACCCGGGATGTCCTCGCTTCGAGTTCGTCAGAGCCGAACGATATGCGCGCCGACCACGTTCTTCATGGCGTTGCGCGTGTCCAGCACGACGGGCGCGTGCTTGGCGACGAACTCGTAGTCCACCGAGGTGTGGTCCGTGACGATCAACGCGCAATCGACGCCTGCGAGAATGGACTCCGTCAGCGGGCTCCCGAGGATCTGGGTGCCGTTCGAGGACAGCTCCGCGACAAACGGGTCGCAGAACTGCACCGTGGCACCCGCCGCCACGAGCTGCTGAATGATCTCGAGCGCCGGTGACTCGCGAACGTCATCGGTGTTCCGCTTGTAAGCCACCCCGATGATCAATATTTTCGACCCTTTCAGGTCTTTCTTGAGGGCTTTCAGCGAATCGGCCACCTTGCCCACGATGTGCATGGGCATGTCCTGGTTGACCTGGACGGCCACGTCGATCAGGCGCGGGTGGAAGCCGTTGACCTTGGCCTTCCACGACAGGTACAGCGGATCCACCGGGATACAGTGGCCACCCAGTCCGGGACCCGGATAGAACGGCATGAAGCCGAACGGCTTGGTCGACGCCGCTTCGATCACTTCCCACACGTCGATCCCGAGCTTGTTGCAAAGCAACGCGAACTCGTTCACAAGGCCAATGTTCACGCTTCGGAACGTGTTTTCCAGCAATTTCACCATTTCGGCGACGTCCGTGGAGGACACGCCGACGACCTTGTCCAGGCACTTGGAGTACAGGGCCTTGGCGTGTTGCGTGCACTCCGGGGTGACTCCGCCCACCACCTTGGGGATGTTCTGGGTCTGGAAGTCCACGTTTCCGGGATCCACCCGCTCCGGCGAGAACGCCAGGAAGAAGTCCTTCCCCACCTGCAGACCGGAGTCCTCCAGGATCGGCAGCAGGACCTCCGTGGTGGTGCCCGGGAACGTGGTGCTCTCCAGGATGATGAGCTGTCCGGACCGGAGGTGCTTCCGGATCCCGGTCATGGCGTCCAGGATGTAGGAGAGATCCGGATCCTTCGTCTTCGAGCGAAGCGGCGTGGGCACGCAGATGTTGACCGTGTCCACTTCCTGGATCTTGCGGTAGTCCGTGGTGGCGAGCAGCTTGCCGGAATCGACGTACTTGCGGACGTCGTCCGAGGGAACGTCCATCACGTAGGACGTTCCGCTGTTCACCTTGTCCACCTTGGTCGCGTCGATGTCGATCCCGATGACGCGGTATCCCGCCCTCAGGAACTCCATGGCGAGTGAAAGGCCCACGTAGCCGAGGCCCACGATTCCGAGAGTTGCGGATCCGTCTTCCAGCTTTTCCAGAAGCGTCATCCTGCGTCTCCGATTTCTTCCGGGGAAGAAGGGGCGGCCGCCACGGCCGAGACGCGATTGCGCCCGGTGCGTTTGGCCTGATACAGCGCGTTGTCTGCGGCTTCCAGGAGTTCCCGGGTGGTGTCTCCGTCCTCCGGGAACTGTGAAATGCCCATCGATGTTGTGATCTTCATCCCGTCGCCTTCCCCCGGGAACTCGTACGCTTCTACCGCCGCACGAATCCGCTCCGCCACTATTCGCGCACCTTCCCGCAACGTCTGCGGGAGGATCACGACGAACTCGTCTCCACCGTACTTGGCCAGGATATCCGACGCGCGCAGTTCGCCCATGACAACCTGCGACAGACGGCGGAGCACCTCGCTTCCCTGCAGATGCCCATGGACGTCGTTGTAGCCCTTGAGGTGGTCGACGTCGAGCATGATGAGCGAGAAATCCTCGCGGAAGCGAAGCGCCCGGGCCACTTCACGGTCCAGCGCGCTCCGCAGATACCGGTAGTTGTAGGCTCCCGTCAGTCCATCCGTGATGGACAGTTCCTCCGCCCGGCCAAAGCGGCGAAGATTGTCCAGCGCCGCCGCGAAGACGGGCGCCAGTTCCTGCCCGCGTTGCCGGTTCTCTTCCGTGAAGGGATCCGCGGACTCGAACCGGTGGAGCGCCAGCACGGCCGGCGGCTCATCGCGCATCTTCAGTCCCACCAGGAGGCAGGAGCTGCATTCGTGACCGGGGTAGCCTTCCACGTCGGCGTTGTAGCGGTCGCTGGGGATCGTGGCGATGAGCTCCGAACTGCCATCGCGGAGGACTCCGCGCAGGGCCCCCGTGTCCGCGCCGGGGTCCAGCACGTCCTCGTGGATCCCCGAAGAACTCTCGGCCGACTGCGCGCGAAACCGGCGCAGTTCCTGCGGCGAAACCCAGAACCCGATGGTGGCCCCGTCCGCCCGGAACAGATCCAACGCTCCCCGAAGAAAGGGGCCGTACTTGTGGCGGCCCATCTGCCCCAGCGGCGGCAAGGCCAGCATGCGGCCCAGGACCGCCCCCTCCCGCGCGCGGTCGTGGGGGATTCCGGAGTCTTCAGTTCGCACGATCCACCTCGCTCCGTCGGAGACCGCGGACACGCGCCGAAATCCGGCGGGCCGTGAATGCGGCGGCTACCACGAACAGGATTCCGATCGGGGCTCCCTTCCAGAAGGGGATCCCGACCCGACCCAGCAAGACGAACAACTTTCCGGCCGCGATCCCGAGAAAGACCAGGAGCGCCACGAGAACCGACAGTTCGATGACCGCGGCGACGAGATGCGTGGAACCGCTGGCCGCGCGGACAGGCCGAAACCGAGCCACGCCGTTCACCCGGCTCCATCCCCAGTCGTGGCGCCAGACTGGGAGAAACCGTGGATTCCTGCCTCCTCATCGGCAAAAACATCCAACACCGTGAGAAGTTTGGTGGTGCGCAGG
>BQJX01000378.1 GCA_021604925.1 Gemmatimonadota bacterium | reverse complement strand
GACCGCGTCCGGCGCGTCCGGGATCGCGTGGCGCGCCTGGCCGTTGAAGCGGCAGCCGGCGCGCGGGGCGCTCGCGGGGGTGGTGGTGGTCATGTCCTGCTGGGGCGTGTGGTCCTGGACCGCAAGTACCTGGTTGACCGGGCTTGCGGTGGTGGTGCTGGCGGTCTCGGTGGGACCGTTCTTCCTGCCCACCCGGTACCGGCTGGGACCGGAGGGCGTGGAAGTCGTGCGTCGGCCGTGGCCGCGCAAGACCCGGAAGTGGACCGAGTTCCGGGCGGTTCGAGCGGGGGGGGACCTGGTGTTACTGTCACCCTCGGAGCGCCGTTCGTGGCTGGACAACATTCGTGGCGAGATGCTCCATCTGGAGGACAACCGCGAAGAGGTGCTGGGTTATGTTCGGGAAATGGTGGATACGTCGACGGGATCCGGGTCCGCCTGAGGAGTCCGGAGGAGGGCTGTCCTCTCCGGATTCGTCCGCGCGATCCGGACCGCGGGAGATGACGCCCGAGGACGAGGAGTTGCTCGATCGCATTGCGGCGGTCGTGGTGCGCTGGGGGATGACCGTTCCGGCCATCTTCACGCTGGAATCGTCCAAGCCGCTGTCGTTCGTGGGCGGACAGTTCCTCCACTTCCTGTCGCCGATCGTGAACGCGGTGGCGAGCACGCAGGACCTGGATCGTCTGGCGGTCCTGCTGGAAAGAAGGGAAACGGTGGAGGAACTGATCCTCCGCATAGAACGCGCGGACGCCGGCGACGACAGGAAGTCTCCCGGCAAGAAGAGCGCCTGAGACACGCAGCACGTGGAACGGTAACGTAGCGAACGAGAGAGGGAGCGATGTCTGAGAGCCCGTTGGATCCGAAAAAGATCCGGTCGATTCTCGCGACGGACTGCGGGAGTACCACGACCAAGGCCATCTTCATTGAGTATCGCGAGGGCGAGTTCCGCCTGATCGTCCGGGGTGAGGCACCCACCACGGTGGAAGCCCCGTTCGAGGACGTGACCAAGGGCGTGCTCAACGCGATCGAGGAAGTGGAGGAGCTGGCCGGCCGCAAGTTCCTGGATGGCGATCACATCGTCAGTCCGCCGCGCGAGGACGGCACCGGCGTGGATCTGTACGTGTCCACCTCCTCCGCTGGCGGTGGCCTGCAGATGGTGGTGGCCGGCGTGGTCAAGACGATGACGGCCGAGAGTGCCGAGCGTGCGGCGCTGGGTGCCGGCGCCATCGTGATGGACTCGCTGGCGTCGAACGATGGGCGCCGTCCCCACGAACAGATTCGCCGCATCCGTCACCTGCGACCGGACATGATCCTCCTCTCGGGCGGCATCGACGGCGGCGCGGTGGAGCACGTGGTCAAGCTGGCGGAGATCATCGCCGCCGCCGACCCGCGACCGCGGCTCGGATCCAGCTACCAGCTCCCCGTGATCTACGCCGGCAACAACAAGGCTTCCGACAAGATCGTGGAGACGCTTGGCCAGAAGACGGACCTGGCCGTGGTGGAGAACCTCCGCCCCGTGATGGAGCGCGAGAACCTCGGCCCGGCGCGCGACAAGATCCATGACCTGTTCATGGAGCACGTGATGGCGCAGGCCCCCGGCTACAAGAAGCTGATGAAGTGGGTGGGCGTACCCATCATGCCCACGCCCGGCGCGGTGGGAAACATCATCCAGACCATCGCCAAGCAGCACAAGCTGGACGTGGTCGGCGTGGACATCGGCGGCGCGACCACGGACGTGTTCTCCGTGTTCGGCGAGACGTTCAACCGGACCGTGTCCGCGAACCTCGGGATGAGCTACTCGATCTCCAACGTGCTCACCGAGGCCGGTGTTCCCAACGTGATGCGTTGGGTCCCGTTCTCCATGCAGGAGAAGGACCTGCGCAACCGGATCCGCAACAAGATGATCCGGCCCACCACGATTCCCCACACGCTGGAGGAGTTGAAGGTGGAGCAGGCGCTGGCCCGCGAGGCGCTGCGCCTCGCGTTCGTGCAGCACAAGTCCATGGCGGTCGGTCTGCGCGGGGTCCAGAAGGAGCGGACCGTGTCGGACACCTTCGAGCAGTCCGGCTCCGACGAGACGATCGTGGACATGATGTCGCTGGACCTGCTGATCGGTTCGGGCGGTGTGCTGTCGCATGCGCCCCGCCGGCACCAGTCGGCGATGATGCTCGTGGACGCGTTCCTGCCGGAGGGCGTCACGCGCCTCGCGGTGGACTCCATCTTCATGATGCCGCAGCTCGGCGTGCTGGCCGAGGTTCACCCGGAAGCCGCGACCGAGGTCTTCGAGAAGGACTGTCTCATCTGGCTGGGCACCTGCGTGGCAGCACGCGGCGTGGTGAAGCCGGGCAAGACGATTTTCACCGCGGCGCTCACGCGCGCCAACGGCACCACCGAGTCGCACGAGATCAAGTTCGGCGACCTGACCCTGGTGGAACTGGGGCTGGGCGAAACGGTGCAGGCCAAGCTGACCCCGTCCAAGGGATGTGATCTCGGTTGGGGACCCGGCAAGACGGTGGAGAAGGAACTGCACGGCGGGGTGGTGGGACTCGTGCTGGACGGCCGTGGCCGCCCGATCGCGCTGGATCCCAGCGACCCGGACCGCGTCGAGAAGATCCAGCGGTGGGCACACGCGCTGCACGCCTATCCGGAACCCGAAGCCCAGCTGGTCGGCTAGAGGAGATACGACATGGCACACTCATACACCCCCGGGCTCCGGGTGACTCCACTGGCAGCCCTGCGCAAGGAACGCATCCTCCCGCTCAAGGGAGAGGTGCTGGCCAAGGAAGGCGACGCCGTCACGGCCGATCAGGTCGTGGCCCGGACCGAGCTTCCCGGCAACGTCCACAGCGTGAACGTGGCGAATATCCTCTCGGTCCTCCCGGATGAAGTGCCGGGCAAGATGGAAAAGCAGCCGGGCGACAAGGTAGCCGTGGACGACGTGATCGCGCGGAGTTCCACGCTCTTTGGTCTGTTCAAGTCCGTCGCCAAGTCGCCGGTGGGCGGCGTGGTAGAGAGCGTCTCCGAGGTCACCGGTCAGGTACTGCTCCGCGAACCGCCGATTCCGGTGGAAGTGGACGCCTACGTGGAAGGCTACGTGGTCGAGGTGCGCCCCGAAGAGGGCGTCGTGGTGGAGACGAACGGGTCGCTGATCCAGGGCATCTTCGGCATCGGCGGCGAGACGTTCGGCGAGATCAAGATGGTGGCCACCGATCCGAACGATGTGCTCGATGCGTCGTCCATCTCGGTGGAGCACGAGGGCAAGATCATCGTGGGCGGCTCGCTGGTCACGTCCGCCGCGCTGGAGAAGGCGATCTCCTGCGGGGTCCGGGGCGTGGTGGCCGGCGGAATCGACGACTCCACGATCAAGGAGTTCCTCGGCTACGACATCGGCGTGGCCATCACCGGAACCGAGGACAAGGGCGTGACGGTGGTGGTGACCGAGGGCTTCGGCCAGATCCACATGGCCCACACCACGTTCGACCTGCTCAAACTGCGCGAAGGCCTGCAGGCCAGCATCAACGGCGCCACGCAGATCCGGGCCGGCGTGATTCGTCCGGAGGTGGTGGTGCCGCTGGCCGGGCAGAAGGCCGAAGGCGGGCCGGCGGCCAGTGTGGTGGCGGGCGGCCTGGAGCCGGGGACCTTCATCCGGATCATCCGCGAGCCGCACTTCGGCGCGCTGGGCAAGGTGGTGGAGTTGCCCGCGCAGCTGCAGAAGATGGCGTCCGAGGCCTCGGTTCGCGTGCTGACGGTGGAGCTCGAGAACGGCGGCCAGCACACGTTGCCGCGCGCGAACGTCGAGATCATCGAGGGATGATGCGGTTTCCGGCGGT
>BQJX01000377.1 GCA_021604925.1 Gemmatimonadota bacterium | reverse complement strand
GGAGTTCCAGGCGTCGGGGGCCATCACGTCCTCACCGCTGCTCGTGGACGGACAGATCCTCTTCGGGAGCCGCGATGCGCACCTCTACTGCCTGGACGCCGCCACCGGCGACCTGCTGTGGTCGCTGCCCACGTCTTCCGGCGTGGGATCGTCGCCGTGTTCCCAGGACGGGCGCGTGTTCGTGGGCACCTACGACGGTCGGGTGCTCGGCGTCTCACGCGCCACGGGAGCGGTGGAGTGGGAGGGCACCACCGGCGGACGCATCGTGTCGAGTCCCTGCATCGTGAACGACCTGGTCGTGGTGGGATCCTACGACGGCGCGGTCCACGCATTCCGCCATGCCACCGGAGAGCGCGCGTGGAAGTTCGCGGCCGGATCGGTGGTTCGCGCCTCGCCGGAGCCGGCGGGGGCCCATGGGATCGTGGTGGGAACCAGCGGTGGCCGCGTTCTGCATCTGGACACGACGGACGGGTCGTTACGCTGGGAGCATACCCTGCCCACCGCGGTGCACGCCCAGGCGCGCTGGGATGCGGGGCGCGACTGCGTCTACGTGGGAAGTCTGGACGGCTCGCTGACCCGCTTCCCGATGGACGGCGGCGACGCCGAGTGGACCATCCGGCTCGGATCGGAGATCAACGCCCAGCCGCGACTGGCCGACGAGAGCGTCCTGGTGGGGACGGGCAAGGGTCGCCTGCTGGCCCTGGATCCCGCGAACGGCGAGACGCTCTGGAGCACGGAGGCGGCCCGGGGCTTCGATGCGTGCCCGCTCGTGCTGGGAGAAAGGGTGCTGGCCCCTTCGTATGACGGAACGCTGCATGTCCTGAACCTCGCTGACGGCAGTCAGTTGGAGCGACAGGACGTGGGGTCGGAGGTCTTCGCCTCTCCAACCTCCGGTCAGGGGCTGGTGTACCTGGGGACCATGGGCGGCACCCTGCGGGCTCTCGCGCTTCCTTGACACACCCAAGTCCGCTTCGCTAGGCTACTTGGCCGCACGTCGACCTTGCCGGAAAATGGCGGGTGGCAGCGTGCCCCCTTGACCGATTCTGAAACCGGGCGTTCTTTGCAGGACGCAAATCCGCGCCGCTCGGAAGGAAATTCATGAAGTTCCTGACCCGACTCTTCGGGAGCCAGCAGAACCGCGACCTCAAGAAGTACCGGCCGCGGGTAGACGCCATCAACGCCGAGTTCGAGAAGCTCGCGTCCCTGTCGGACGAAGAGCTCGTGGCCAAGACGGACGAGTTCCGGAGCCGCCTGGCGGCCGGGGAGACCGAGGACGATATCCTGTCGGAGGCGTTCGCCGTCGTCAAGGATGCGTGCCGTCGGCTCATGGGCACCACGTACGACGCCGCCGGCCAGGCCATGACCTGGGACATGATCCCGTACGATGTCCAACTGATCGGTGGCCTCGCGCTGCACGACGGCCGGATCGCGGAAATGGCCACGGGCGAGGGCAAGACCCTGGTCGCGGTGGCGCCCCTGTACCTGAACTCGCTCAGCGGCGAGGGCGCGCACCTGGTCACCGTGAACGACTACCTTGCGCTGCGCGATAGCCAGTGGATGGGCCATGTGTTCCGGTTCCTGGGGCTCACGGTGGGCGTGATCCAGCAGGGGCAGAGCCCGGCGCAGCGGCGCGAAGCCTACGGGGCGGACATCACCTACGGAACGAACAACGAGTTCGGCTTCGACTATCTGCGCGACAACATGGCGGTCCGCGTGGAGGACCGCGTGCAGCGGCCGCATCACTACGCGATCGTGGATGAGGTGGACTCCGTCCTCGTGGATGAGGCGCGCACGCCGCTGATCATCTCCGGTCCGGTGGAGAGCGACACGCAACGCTTCGACGAGCTCAAGCCCCATGTGCAGCGCCTGTTCGCGAAGCAGCGCGAGACACTGAACAACAAGGTGTTCGAGGCGGAAAAGCTGCTCAAGAAGGCGGAAGAGGAGAAGGACGAGGACGCCCGCTACGAGGCGGGGCGTCTGCTGTTGCTGGTCCAGAGAGGCGCTCCCAAGAACGGTCGCTTCATGAAGATGCTGGCGGAGACCGGGGTCAAGCGCCTCATCCAGTCGGTAGAAGCGGACTATATGCGCGACAAGCGCCTGCACGAACTGGACGAGGAGCTGTTCTACTCCATCGACGAAAAGCGCCACAACTGCGACCTGAGCGATTTGGGGCGCAGCGTGATCGCTCCGCGGAACCCGGACGACTTCGTGCTGCCGGATCTCGCCGACGAACTGACCCGGATCGACAGCGACGAGTCGATGACGGAGGAAGAGCGAGTCACGACCAAGGAGGCGCTCCACGCCACGTACGACCTTCGGGCGGAACGCATCCAGAATCTCAATCAGTTGCTGAAGGCGTATTCGCTGTACGAGAAGGATGTGAACTACGTCGTCCAGGATGGCAAGGTGGTCATCGTGGATGAGTTCACCGGCCGCATGATGGCCGGGCGACGCTTCTCGGACGGTCTGCACCAGGCGCTGGAGGCCAAGGAAGGCGTCCACATCGAGCGGGACAACCAGACGCTCGCCACGATCACGCTTCAGAACTACTTCCGCATGTACGCCAAGCTCTCGGGAATGACGGGAACGGCGGAAACGGAAGAGGGCGAGTTCATGGAGATCTACGGGCTGAGCGTGGTGGTGATCCCCACGAACCGCCCCATCGCCCGCGTGGACAAAGAGGACCAGATCTACCGGACCAAGCGCGAGAAGTTCAACGCGGTGATCGAGGAGATCCAGGAGATCCACAAGCAGGGCCGACCGATCCTGGTCGGAACCACGTCGGTGGAGACGTCCGAGCTGATCTCGCGGATGCTCAAGCGCACCAAGATCCCCCACTCGGTCCTGAACGCCAAGCACCACCAGCGCGAGGCGGAGATCGTGGCCAACGCGGGACTGTCCGGCGCCGTCACCATCGCCACGAATATGGCGGGACGCGGAACGGACATCAAGCTGGGCGCGGGCGTGGCCAAGGCCGGGGGCCTGCATATCATCGGTACGGAGCGGCATGAGGCTCGCCGGATCGATCGCCAGCTGCGGGGACGGGCGGGACGCCAGGGAGACCCGGGGTCTTCCACCTTCTATCTGTCGCTGGAAGACGATCTGATGCGCCTCTTCCAGTCCGACCGGGTGGCCACGGTCATGGACAAGCTCGGCGTGGAAGAGGGCGAGGTCATCGAGCACTCGTTCATGACCAAGGCGATCGGGCGCGCGCAGAAGCGGGTGGAGGAGCAGAACTTCGGCATCCGGAAGCACCTGCTGGAATACGACAACGTGATGAACAAGCAGCGGGAGATCGTGTACAAGCGCCGCCTGGAAACGCTGGAGGGCGAGGATCTCAAGGACGAGTGCACGAACCTGGTGGGGGATATCGCGGCCGCCACCGTGGATGAATTCACGGTGGAGACCGGGGACCATGTGGACAACTGGGACCTGGTGGAGCTGCGGCACACGCTCGGCCGCCGGCTCGGCGTGGATGTGGACTTCGAGCAACAGATGAACGAAGGCGCAAACGCCGAGATGCTGAAAGAGGTTGCGGTGGCGAGAACGCTGGAACGATACGCGGAGCGCGAGGCGGCCACCGGTCCTGCGGTGTACCGCCAGTTCGAGCGCTTTGTCACGCTCACCACGCTGGACGCCAACTGGAAGGACCACCTGTACGGCCTGGACCGCCTGCGCGAGGGAATCGGGCTGCGGGCGTACGGCCAGAAGGACCCGCTCCTGGAATACAAAAAGGAAGCGTTCGGGCTGTTCTCGGAGCTCATGGACCGCATCGACATGCAAACCGCCGAGCGGCTCCTGAAGACCGAGATTCGCGCGGAGCGACCGGAACCGGTCAGCCCGGTGGGCGTGGCGCACC
>BQJX01000376.1 GCA_021604925.1 Gemmatimonadota bacterium | reverse complement strand
GAAAGCTCTCCTCGCCCACAAAGATCCCGAAGTTCGTGCCCACCGACGGTCGCTCGGCGGCCCACTCCACCACGTGCCCCCAGTTCCAGCTGGTCAGCACGGAGTAGTCGTCGGTGGGCGGCGTGTTCGTGCGAATCCACGCGGCCAGCGAACGCACCTCGCGCGACAACCGATCCACGGGCGGCGGCTGCCGCAGCCCGCGCCACGAGTCGCGCACGCTGAGCTGATGCGCCAGCGGCAACAGGATGGCGATGGCCGCGCCCGCCGCCACCAAGCGGCCGCGGCGATCCGGCAGGAAGCGCGCCACGCGCGCGGACACGTCGTCGATTCGGAACGTGGTGACCACGAACCAGGCGAGACACACGGAGAGCGGCGCCACCAGCGGCTCGTGGAACCGGTACTGCTGCGCGCCTTCCACGGCCAGCAGCGCAATGGCCACCACCCACGGCAACAGGTCCACGCGATCGCGCCGGAACGTGAGCCACGCCGCCCACGCCCACGCGAACGGAAAGAGCACCACGCCCCACCCGTGCAGGAACGTCATCTCGTACGGGCCCACGGCGCGGGATTCCCACACGGAACCCATGAACGCGTCCTGTCGCTCCATCCACCGGAAGCCTTCGCGGAGGTTCTGCCCCAGCGGCAGATCGCCGAACGCCAGGAGCGCGCCCGCTCCCACCAGGGCCGCCGCCACGAACAGCGGATAGACGCGGGCCGCGCGCCTGGGCAAACCGCGCAACGGCACGAACACCGCGGCGCCGGCCAGCAGCCATGCCCCGTGGAACCAGCTCAGGTTCACCACCGACCACGGCTGCGCGACGTTCCACGGGCTCTGCAGGATCGCGGGCAGCACCACCAGGAACGCGACGCCGTGAAACGCCAGCCCCAGCGCGGGCAATCCGGGCGACGGGCGACGACCGTGGCGAATCACCAGGTACCCCAGCGCCAGCTGGATCGCGATGACGTGCAACGTGGAACCCACCCAGGAGCCCACCGCCAGTCCGGCGATCGCTCCGGCCAGCGCTCCCCACCGCAACGCCGGCCCGGCCCGGTCCAGCGCGCCGCGGCGAATGCCGGCACTCAGCGCGAAGAGCGTCCCCAGCGCCAGCAGCGAGATCCACGCGTGGTGATCGCCATTGCCGCTGAAGCTGTAGAACAGCGAGCCGATGGCGAGCGCGTGATTGCCGCCGGCCAGCGCGGCTCCCGCCGGACCCGCCACCATCCAGCCGGCCGCCGCGGTGACCAGGCTGGTGACCACGCCGAAGACGCGGGGCAGCGACGCCACCCGACGCTCCACGAACGCGCGACGTGCATCCGCGGGATCCGGCGCTTCTTCCAGATCGGCCGGCAGGAACGGCGCCGTGGCCGCCCATCCCACCAGCGTGTAGTAGGGCGGCCACGGAATCGGCGACCCTTCCGGAAAATTCAGGAAGCTGTCCTCGCCCGCGGGCGGGAGCCCTTCGGTGAGCGTGCGGTCCACCCGTCGGCAGTGGTAGTTGGTGTCCACGCTGAGGCTGATCCACGTGTTGCGCGCCGGATCGGGAACCCGGCCGTGGTGTCCTTCGCGGCCCAGCCACGACACGACTCCCACGAGCAGGAAGATCACCACCGCGGCGGGGACCTTCACGCGGTCACGCTTCGTGGAAGCGGCGGGGACCTTCACGAACTCACGCTTCGTCGAAGTGGAAGCCGTAGTAGTCCGGATCGGTGGGTCCGGGAAGCAGATCCCGCCGCACGAGAATGGTGCGGGCGGCCCACAGGTCCTTGAAGATCCGGTAGCGGCGCGCGCCCTCGTCCAGGAAGTCCACGCCCTTCGATCCGCCCGTGCCCACGCGACGTCCGATGATCCGTTCCACCATGCGCGCGTGCCGCTGGCGGAACACCACGTACGCCTGCTCCACCGCGACCAGGCCGTCCACCACTTCGCGCGGCCAGGCCAGGAGCGGCAGTTCCCGGTAGATCTCGATGAAAAGCGCGGCCGCGCGGATCCGCTGCCGCCGTTCGCGGGCGGCTCCCTCCGGAACGTCGAGTGCGCGCAGGAACTCGCCCGCGCCCTCCAGCTCCGCCCCGTAGCGGCGGCGCAGGGCGTTGCGCGTGTCCTCGCCGTGCACCATGGCGCACGCGCGGTCCACCATCTCCTGGACCGCCGTCTCGTGCCGGCCCAGGTACTCCTCCACGAACGCGTGCACGACCTCGCGATCGCCCGCGTCGTCCGGCTTGGATCCGTTGATGGGCGTGCGGTGCAGCCACTCGTCGATGGCGTTCTTGAGCGTGGGCGTATCCGCGATCCGCGCCTTCACGCGCGCCATGGCCCATCCTTCGGACCCGTCGGCCTCGTGGAGGACGTCCTGGTACGTGCCCTGCGTGATGTAGGGAATCCGCTCGTGCTCCTCCAGCCCGAAGAGGATCTCGATCTCCCGGAACTGCACGGACTGTCCGCCACTGGCGGGAAAGAGATTGTCGCGGAAGTTGAGGAAGTCGCGCGGGGTGATGCTCTCCACCAGGCGGAAGTGATCGGCGCCCAGTTCCAGGATGGTCCGGATGCGCGCGAGCAGGCGACTCGCTCCGGACATGGCATCGTCCGGAACGTGCGGGGCCGCGAACAGATCGCGCGCCGACACGAGATCGCGCAGCATCAGCTTCAACCAGAGTTCGTAGACCTGGTGCACGGCGATGAAGACGACCTCGTCCTGCGAGAGGTCCTTCTCATCGCGCGACACGCCGCCCTGGATATCCAGCAGCGTGGGCAGCTGCAGATACTCCCAGTAGGCAACGGGCGCTTGCGGCGGCTGGGACGATTGCGGAGGATGCGGCACGGGCGGCACGTTGGGTGTCTTCATGGGCGCACGCTATCACGAGCGTGCCCGGGCCTCTACCGCGAAGCCGTCTCCGACACGAGCACCCGCACGGTGACCCGCGGCGGGATCCACGACTGGGTTCCGGCCAAGCGACCGGCCAGGCTCCAGAGGTGCGCGGAGAGAGAGTCGTCCGTGACGGTGAGGCCGCCGCAGAGGATGGCGTAGATGGCCTGCTGATCCAGGCCGGCCGCCTCTTCGCGGGGCGGAGTGGCGTCGCCGGCCCAGGCGATGCCGCCCGGCACCAGCACGCTCAACGCCACGATGCCCAGGATCAGGGCGGTCAGGACCCGCGAAACGGGCATGGCGGTGGCAAAGGTCGATCCGAACTTCATGGCTGCACTCCCGGGGATGTCGTGTCGGTCAACGCCCCCTACTCTGTTCAGAATCGGAACAGACGTCCAGCCTCTGGAGAGAAAAAGTGCCTCAGCGCAGGCCAAAGGCGCTCAGTTTCCGCAATTCACCCTCGGAGGGCGGCAGAGAGTCCTCCGGGCGGTCCGCCCACGCGGTCCGGAACGCCGCGCGCAGCGGCTCCTGCGCGGCGGCGCCGAACTCGGCGGCCAGCTCCGGGTGGCCCTCGAACGGCGCGGACAGCAGCGCCAGTTCCGCGTTCCACGGACTCTCCGCGCGGGGCAGCGTTAGCAGAATCCCATCGGTGCGGGGAGTGGACGAATCGATGCGCACCACCGCCGATTGATGCCCGGGCGCAAACGCGGCCAGCGAAACGCGCGCACCGGATCGCCACGGGATCTTGAGCGGCTCGTAGGCCGAGTCCGGGACCTCCCCCGCTTCTCCCACCACCGCCCAGACAAAGGCGAAGGCCGCGTCGTCCTCGCGCACCTCGGCGTAGAAGATCGCCTCCGGGATCGGACGACCCGCTTCGTCCACGACCGTGGCGCGCACGTCGCGGGTGGGGGCGGTATCGGCGCAACCGAGGGCGAGGAGGAAGGCTGGGAGCAGCAGGAATGCCGCGGGGAATCGTGCGATGCGGCGGGCAACGCGTTG
>BQJX01000375.1 GCA_021604925.1 Gemmatimonadota bacterium | reverse complement strand
GGAGTGCGGCGGACACGATCGGAAAGGTGCAGGGCTCCTACCATCGCCTCATCGAGAACCGCGACTTCACGATCGATCGCCAGACCGGCGTGCTCCGCCTGGAACGTTCCGTGGGACGCGAGGAAGTCCTGGCCTGCTGGTACGAACGGGACGACGGCGTGGAGGTGGGGTCCCTGGCGGAGGCGGATACGCTGTCGCTGCAGCTGCTGGCCCCGCCGGAGCGGGAGCTGTACGACCCCGACAAGGGCTTCACGTCGCTTCAGATCCGCGAGCAGAAGAACATCTACTCGTTCGGGGCGCGGAACATCGATCCCGAGAGCTTCGAGATGCGGATCCTCAAGAAGGCGTCGGCGGCCGGGCAGGAGGACGAAGACGCCCAGTCGGAAGAGGGCGGGGCCGAGGTGGAGTACATCAAGGTGGTGGGGCTCGACTACCGCGGCGAAGTCACACAGGACCCCGACCTTCGGGTGGAGCCGCAGTACGTCGACTTCGAGGACGGGACGATCACGTTTCCGAACCTCACGCCGTTCGCGCCGGACTCCTCCGTGTTCAACGGCGTGCCCCTGAATGTGATCATCAGCCCCACCGTGGTCTCCACCGGACGCAGCCCGGGGACCGGGGAGCGGGACGGCGTGGTCCTGGCCGACTACAACAACTCGATCTATACGCTGGAGCCGGATGACCTCTTCAATCGCGAGAAGTACCTGCTGGAGATCAAGTTCACCACGCCCACCCCGTCCTACAACCTGAACCGCTTCAACATCCTGGATGGCTCGGAGCGGGTCACGCTGAACGGGCGCACCCTGAACCGCGGCGTGGACTACGACATCGACTACGACTTCGGCATTCTCACGTTCCGTACGGAGGAGGCCAATGCCGCCGACGCCGAGATCTCCGTGGACTTCGAGTTCGTGCCGCTGTTCGGGCAGGCCAAGGAGTCGCTCGTGGGCGTGTCCGGCACGTACAACTTCGGGCCGCAGACGCGACTGGCGTCTTCCTGGTTGTTCTTCACGCGGGCCACGCCGGAAGAGCGCCCCCGCCTGGGTCAGGAGCCCACCCGCATCCTGGTGGGCAACCTCTACGGGCAGTGGTCTTCCACTCCCAAGGTGATCTCCAATCTCGTGAACGCGATCCCGCTGGTCCGCACCGAGGCCCAATCGGAGCTGCAGGTGCAGGGGGAAGTGGCGGTGTCGATCCCGAACGCCAATACCAAGGACCAGATCTACATCGACGACATGGAAGGGGTGGAGGACAGCCGCGAGATGAGTATCACGCGCGGCGTCTGGGTGCCGGCGTCCGAGCCGGTGGGACCTTCGATGGAGGGGCTGGATCGCTCGATGGTGCGGCCGCAGCCGTTCAACTTCTACAACCCCGAGAACGCCGTTCGTCGGGAAGATGTGTTCATCGAGCTGGCGGACGAGCGGGAGGGGCAGGAATTCCTGCAGGTTCTGGAGTTCCGCTACCGGGACGAGGTCTCGCCGGACTCGACCGGCTGGATGGGGATCATGCGCAACCTGTCGTCGATCGGGGAGGACTTCTCGGAGAAGAAGTTCCTGGAGGTCTGGGTGAACGACTTCGGCCGGAGCGAAGGCAAGATGATCGTGGACATGGGCGAGATCTCGGAGGACTTCTACGTGAAGCCGAGCGCCACGTTCGCGAGCAAGGGGCGCGGGTTTCTCGACACCGAGGACTTCGATCCGTACGACGGCAGCCTGACCGTGAGCAAGGAGGACTTCGGTCTCGACAACGTGCGCGGCGCCGATGCCGACAGTGTGGACGGCGATGACGCGGACGACGACTTCTTCTTCCGGCGAACGAGTACGCCCGACTACTCCAAGATCAACAACTTCGAGGACAACAGCCTGCTCGACACCGAGGATCTCGACGGCGACAACCTTCTGGATGTCGACAACGCCTACCTGTCGTACGTGTTCGATCTCTCGAACACCGCGCCCGGGCAGGGCGGCGTGGCCCAGGCAAACCTCTCGCCCGGGGCCGGGCGCCCCGACAACCACTGGCGCCTGTATCGAATCCGGCTCGACCAGGGCGAAGCCGTGGGCGGAGTGCCGCGACTCAAGGCCGTGAAGTACATGCGGCTGTGGTTCGACGACATCGGGGGCGGCCCCGGCCCGAAAGTCCAGGTGGCCTCGGTCAAGATCGTGGGGGCGTCCTGGCTGGAGGAGCGGCTTTCCGAGAACTCCACCGTGACCCCCATCGACGAGGGGACCTTCACGGCCGGCAACTTCGGGATCAACGTGGTGAACAACAAGGAGGACGACGAGTACTTCTCGCCGTTCGACCCGGGCCGGGACACGAACAACGAAGAGAAGCGCGAACAGGCGCTGGCCATGGAGTACCAGGCGATCCCGTCCGCGCCCAGCGGCACCCAGCGGGCCTTCCGGCCGGGAATGCGCGGGGGGCCCGGACTCCAGGGAAGCGCGTACAAGGAGATCTTCGACACGGGACAGGGAAAGAGCCAGGACTTCACGCAGTACGAGGACCTGAGCTTCTATCTCTGGGACGGAGTCTTCCAGGGACGGGGGGCCGAGGCGGGCCAGCATCGCAAGGTCTTCTCCGTGGACACGAACGACGACGGCGTTCCGGACGGGCCGGCTCCGGACTATGTGGACGGGTCCAAGGGCACCTTCTTCCTCCGGTTCGGGCCGGACACCACGAACTTCTACGAGTTCTCGACCACCCAGATTCCGGGGGGCGGCTCCGATCGCGATTGGCGCGAGGTGTTCATCGACATGAACTCGCTCGCGGAGTTGAAGCTGAATCCGCCGGACAGTACGAGAATCGTGGAGGGGGTGGAGGTGGACTACCGCGCCACCGTGGTGGACGGCGACACGTTGAGCGTGTACGGGGCGCCTTCGCTGGCGCGCGTGCGCCGCCTCACCATGGGGATCAAGGGGGATGACCCGAGCCGATCGGAGATCTTCGGGGAGATCTGGGTGAACGAGATCCGGTTGCGCGCGGTCCGCTCCGAGGTGGGGTACGCATCGCGTCTGTCGGGCAGCGCGCGCTTCGCCGACCTGGGCAGCGTGGCGGGGGGAGTGCGCAAGCTCAACTCCGAGTTCCGGAGAATCGAGGGGGATCGCCACGGGACGAACGAGGACTCGTGGAACGTCCAGGGGGACCTGAAGCTCGACAAGTTCTTCGATGGGCACGGACTCTCGATCCCCGTGTCCAGTTCCTACTCCAGTTCGAAATCCACTCCGAGGCTGGCGCCGAACTCGGACGTGGTGCTGGAGGACCCGGAGGACAAGGATCGGGCGTCCACCGAGAGCGAGCAGACGTCGATGTCGGCGCGCTTTGCCAAGACCAAGCCGTCGCAGTGGCGCGCGCTCCGCTACACCCTGGACAACATGCGGCTGAGTTTCTCGAACAACGTCACGGACAGCCGGACGCCCTTCCAGGTGTCCAAGCGCGAGGTCACCTCGGGGCAGGCCACCTACAACCTGAACCCCGGGCAGGGGCGATCCTTCAAGCTGCCGCGCGGGTTCTCGCTGTCCTACTCGCCCACGTTGAAGCTGGGGGTGAACGGTTCGCTGAGCCGCACGTCGGCCGCCGACATCCGGGAGGATGACCAGGGCGAACTGGTGCAGGAGGCGCGCGCCCCGGTACGCACGCGCGGCGTCCTGGGAACCATGGGAGTCCAGTGGGATCCGCTGCGGAGCAACACCTTCGACACCTCGTTCTCGTTCAACAAGTCCCAGGACCTTGACCTGCGCCAGCAGGATGCGTTGTCGGAGAGCCTGAAGAAGGGCGGACGCGAGGTGAACCGAACCCACAACAGCCGCTTGAGCTATCGGCCCGGGTACCTGCGCTGGTTGCGGCCCGTGTTCACCTACGACACGAAC
>BQJX01000374.1 GCA_021604925.1 Gemmatimonadota bacterium | reverse complement strand
CGAGCAGCTTCGCGAGGCGGAACGCCTGGCCGGACCGGATGCGTCGTCGGTGGCGCAGCTCGGTGCCGCCCTGGCCCAGAGCGGTCAGGTGCCGGAAGCGCTGCGCGAGTTCGAGCGCGCGGCGCAACTCGGGGACCTGCTTTCCCGCGACCACAACAACTGGGGAACGGCTCTGGCCCAAAGCGGCCGGCTGGAGGAGGCGATCGTGGCCTTCGCCGAAGCCGTTCGACTGGACGACACGTCGGCCAGCGCGCACTACCACCTCGCTCTGGCGCTGGAGGGGGTCGGACAGCGGGAGCGGGCCCGCGAACACCTGACCCGGTCCGCGGCGCTGGACCCGGCAGGACGCGCCGCGCAGCAACTCCGCGCCGCCACGCCGTGATCGCGGCCGGGAATCGTTTGTAGCTCCGCTGGCGGCAGTTTGGGGGTTGGCTGCCGTCTCTGCGGGGTTCTAGGGCGATTTTGCGGCTTTTTACAAAAAGAATTGAACTGGATGCTAGCTGGAACTAGGATTGCGGACGTCGAGAGATGGGCGCCCCCCCGGGTTGGCTTCTGGCAGGACATCAGTGAGTGGCGCGAAGTCTCACGGCGTGATCTCCAATCCCTAGGCAAGGAGTCCTCTGTGAAGCTTGCAACCTCAATAGCAGCACTGCTGGTCTTCGGTATCTCCACGGCCGCGTTCGCGGCGTACCCGATCTCCACTGTGGATCGTGTTGATCTCCTGGACATCGCTGCGCAGAAAGACGCGAAGATCACCGGCGTGCACAACCCGACGCCGCAGGCCGGTGGCGAGGACGTTGGCTCGGCTGCCAACATCCCGGCTCTGCCGTATACCGACTCCGGCAACACCTGCTCCTACCTGGACGACTACGACGAGGTTTGTCCGTTCTCCGGATCGACCGCCGGCGACGCCGTCTATCAGTACACGCCGGGCAGCAACGTCTCGGTCGACATTTCGCTTTGTAACTCCGGTTACGACACGAAGGTCTTCGTCTACGAGAACGCGGCCACGCCTGGTCTGCCGTACGCCTGCAACGACGACGCCTGCGGCTCGGACGGTTTCCGTTCCGAGCTGGTGGGCGTTTCGATGACGGCCGGCAACACGTACTACATCGTGGTGGACGGTTACCTCGGCGCGTGCGGAGACTATGAGCTCAGCGTCACCGAGAACGTGCCGTGCATCGTCGATTGCCCGCCGGGCGCCCTCGCCGAAGGCGAAGTGGACTGCTTTGAAGGGTACGACGACCTCTACAACGCCGGCTGCAACGCCACGCCGAACTCCTTCACGAACATCCCGTGCGATCCCGCCGGCGGTGGCGTGACGGTTTGCGGAACCTACGGTGGTTACTTCCATCCCCAGTCCGGCTTCAACTACCGCGACACGGATTGGTACCACCTGGACCCGGCCGCGAACACGGGCGGAACCGTCTGGTGTGTGACGGGTGAGTACGAGACCCTGAGTGGCTACCTCGACGCCTCGCTGGGTTGCGGCGCGCCTGTCTTCATCGACGCGCTCGTGCACGGTGGCTGCGTGACGCAGTGCTACAACCTGCCGGCCGGAGACCTGTGGCTCTTCGTCGGTACGTCGGCGTTCGGTGTGGATGCCGGTGCCTGCGGCGGTGCCTACACGATGACCCTGGACGGTTACAACTGTCCGCCGGTCAGCGTGGAGCCCGCAACGTGGGGCAAGGTCAAGTCCGACTTCCGCTAGGCAACCAGCAGGTCGGTGAACATCGCAGAACGGGCGGGCGTCCTTCGGGGCGCCCGTCCTTTGTTTGGGCGGCGCCGCCGGTTTCCCCGCGGGTCGGACTGAGATAGGATGGCCGGATGCTACGTGTACTCTTCTTTCTTCTGGCGGGGGCCCTGGCGGCATCGGGGCTCGGGGCGTGCGGTCGCTCGGACGATCGTGCCGGCGTCGGGGATGCCAAGCGGGGGGCGGGTTCCGGCCCGGGGGCCACGCCGGTCTCCGCGACCCCGGTGGACGACGTTCCGCGTCGCGTCCCCCTGGTGGAGCGGTTGCTGATCGTGGGCCTGGACGGCGCCACGTGGCAGCTTCTGGACCCGCTGCTCGCGGCCGGCGAACTCCCGCACCTGGATCGCCTCATCCGCTCCGGGGCGCGCATGGCGCTGCAGACCATGGAGCCCACCCTGTCCCCCGCGATCTGGACCACGATCGCCACCGGCTTCCTGCCGGAGCAGCACGGCATCCTCGGATTCGACGGGGTGCCCGGGCAGACGATGACCACGTTGCCGAACGCCACCATGCGTCAGCGCAAGACGTTCTGGAACATCCTCTCCGACTTCGGAGTGGCGACGGGAACGGTGGGGTGGTGGGCGTCGTGGCCGGCCGACCCGCTGGCGGACGGGAGTTTCCTGATCAGTGATCGGGTGCCGTATTCGCGCATGGAGGCGGCGATCGGTCGGGCGTCCCTGGACGACGGCGACATCCAGCCCGCCGCCCTGCAGGGAATCGTGACGCCGCTGGTGGAGCGACCGGATGATATCGACCCGGACGTGCTTGAGCGGTTCCTGCTTCTGGACACGCCGGAACTGCGGCAGCGTTTCCTGGATGTCGGCTACGAGATGGGGCGCTTCCTCCCCGAGTTCAAGTTCGTGTACCAATCCGACCGGTCCACGGTGCGCATGGCGCTGGCCGCGCTGGAGTCGTATCCCGTGGACGTGCTCTCGGTGTACCTCACCGGGATCGACACGGTTTCGCATCTGTACTGGCACTTCGCGTTTCCGGACCAGTTCCCGGCGTATGAGATCGCCGCGGGCGACGTGCAGCGGTTCTCGAATGTGATCCGGCTCTACTATCGGCAGGTGGACGAGTGGCTCGGTCAACTGGTGGAGGCCGCGGGCGAGGGGGCCACGGTCCTGGTGGTGAGCGATCATGGCTTTGGTCCCACGGGACAGCTTCCGTGGTCCGGCGGCCACGGTCGGATCACGCCCGGGGCGCCGGTGGCGCCGGACGGAGTGTGGGTCCTGTCGGGCCCTGGGGCGGCGGCCGGCACCCAACCCGGGAGGGCGCACGTCCTCGACGTGACCCCGACCGTGCTGCATCTCATGGGGCTTCCGGTCGCGGTGGACCAGCTGGGGCAGGTTCGCGCAGAAGTTCTCGCCCCCGGGTTGCGCGATGAACTGCCCCGGATCGAGTCCTACGAGCGGATCGGGTCCGTGCGGGGAACGGTGGACGGCGCCGCGGATCCGGCCGGCGACGCCGAACGGCTCGAGCGACTGCGCGCGCTGGGGTACATCCAGTGAAGCGCCGGGGAATTCGCACCTGGCAGTGGCTCACGCTGATCCTCCTGGTGGGGGCGGCCCTTCGCGTGGCGTATCTCTTCGAACTGCAGCATGCGCCCGACTTCACCCAGCCGCTCGCGGATGCCGCCTTCCACGACTACTGGGCGCGCGGCTGGGCGACCGGCGAGTGGACGCCTCCCGCGCCGGAGCCGGATCCGCGCATTGACGAGGTGCCCTACCTCCGTCCGCCCGGCTATCCGTGGTTCCTGTCGCTCGTCTATCGCGCCGCCGGCGCCTCCAATCCGTGGGCACCGCGCGTCGCACAGATGCTGCTGGGCGTGCTCAACATCTTTCTGGCATTCCGATTGGGGAGGGCGTTGCTGGGTCCGCCCGCGGCGCTGATCCTGGCCGCGTTTGCCGCCACCCATTGGACCACGCTCTACTTCGAGGGAGAACTCCAGGCACCGGTACTGCTGCAGACCGGCACCTACCTCGCCCTTCTCCTGCTGCTGCGCGCGCACCATCGATCGTCCTGGGCCTGGGCGGCGCTGGCCGGCATCGCCCTGGGTCTGACCGCGCTGGTTCGGGCGAACGCGCTCGCGTTTGTTCCCGTGGCCGCGATCTGGTTGGTG
>BQJX01000373.1 GCA_021604925.1 Gemmatimonadota bacterium | reverse complement strand
AACGGCAGCGAATCCGGCGGCGACTCGCCGATCGAGACTCCGGCCCCGGTCACTGAGACCAACGGCGACGCCGGGGCGGACGGCTCATCCTCGGTCGAGGGAAAGGGGCCGCGCGTCCACCTCGATCGATTCGAGGGCCCGCTTGATCTGCTGCTGTTCCTGATCCGCGAACACGAAGTGGACATCACGGACATCCCGATCGCCAAGATCACGGACCAGTACCTGGCCACGATCGGCAACCTCGACGAGCTGGATCTCGACTCGGCGGGGGAGTACCTGGTCATGGCCACGTCGCTGATGCGTATCAAGGCCAAGATGCTGATCCCACGCGACCTCGACGACGAAGACGACGAAGACGCGGTGGATCCGCGCGCCGAACTCGTGCGTCGCCTGCTGGAGTACCGCGAGTTCAAGCAGATCTCGGAGCAGCTGGCCGAGCGGCAGGACCAGTGGCGGGGAGTCTTCAGCCGGGCCGCCAGTCCGATCCCCGAGACGGAGTCGGACGACGAGGACTTCGAGGATCCCGGCGTTTCCATGATCGATCTGTTCCGCGCGTTCCGCTCGATCCTGGCGCAGGTGGAGAGCGAGTCGCCCCTGCACATGGAAACGGAATCCTATTCGGTCGACGACCAGATCGCCTTCATTCGCGCGCAGTGCGATCGGTCCGACGAGGGCGTTCGCTTCTTCGCCCTGTTCGAGGACGTGCGGAGTCGTCCCTTGCTGATTACCACGTTCTTGGCCCTGCTCGAGATCGTGCGCCAACGGGAAATCGTGGCGCACCAGGTCGAGCGGTTCGGCGAGATCTGGCTCAAGCGAGCCACGGAGGAAGCAGCCATCCATGAGTGATACCCCGGTGCGCACCGAAGACCTGTCCGAGGAGCAAGAGATGGACGACGTGTCCCCGGACCAGGAGCTGGAATCGAGCGAAGCAGCGACGGAGACCCGGGTGGAGCCGGCCGCCGAAGTCCACGGCCAGGAAGACGACGGGTCGACGGACGAAGCGGCGTCCCCGGACGACGACGTGCCCACGGATGAAACGGCATCCGACCACGACGACGAGCCGACGGATGAAGTGGCAGCCGACCACGACGACGAGCCGACGGATGAAGCGGCAGCCGACCACGACGACGAGTCGACGGATGAGGTGGCGTCCGAACTCTCCGAAGAGGAACAGGCAGAAGTGGATCGCCTGATCGACGGGCGAACCGAGGCCATCCTGTTTTCCTCCGAGGTTCCCCTCACGGTGAAGCGCCTGGGGCAGATCCTCCGACTCGGCAAACGCGAAATGCTGGAGTCGATCGATCGCCTCAACGTGTTCTACGGCGAGACCGGCCGCGCGTTCCGCATCTCGCCGCTGGCCGGTGGCTTCCAGATCGTCACGGTGCCGGAGCACGCCGAACTGCTGGGCAAGTTGCACAAGGAGCGCGTGCCCACTCGCCTCTCGCGCGCCGCGCTGGAGACTCTCTCGATCATCGCGTTCAAGCAGCCGGTGACGCGCGGCGAGGTCGACGCGATCCGCGGCGTGAGTGCCAGTGATCGCGTCCTGCGGCACCTCATCGAACGGAAGCTCGTGCGCATCAGCGGACGCGCCGAGGCCCCGGGCCGCCCCCTGCTGTACGGCACCACCCGGGAGTTCCTGGCCTACTTCGGTCTATCGGCGGTGGCGGATCTTCCCCGGACCGAGGAACTGGACGCGCTCCTCGCCGGGGATGTGCCACGATCCGCAATGGACGACGAAGAAACCCAGGACAGCCTCCTGCCGCTGGAAGATTTCCCCTCGCAGGGGGAGGAATCCGGCGAAGAACCCGCGATCAAGGGTATGATGGAGGACGCGGAACTGGCGATGGACTCGGAGGACAACCCGTCCGAAGCTCCCGAGTCGCTTCCGGCAGAAGATGGAGACATGTCTCACTCCGGGGAGGAGTCGGACGATCATGCAGGAAACGCAACGCCTCAATAGGTACCTGGCCACGGCCGGCATCGCCTCCCGTCGCCGTTGTGACGATCTGATTCGCGCGGGCCGGGTCGCAGTGAACGGGGTGCCTGTTCAGGAACTCGGAACGCGCGTGGATCCGGCCAGCGACGAGGTCTTCGTCGACGGAGCCCGGATTGAACTTCCCAACGAACAGTGGACCCTGGTCCTGCACAAGCCGCGCGAAGTTCTGGTGGCGGCCTCGGACGAGCGCGGTCGCAAGACGGTGATGGATCTGCTCAAGGACGCTCCCGGCCGGGTGTTCCCCGTGGGACGTCTCGACTATCGCAGCGAGGGTCTTCTGCTCTTCACGAATGACGGTGATCTCGCGTATCGTCTCGCCCATCCTCGCTTCAAGGTGGAAAAGGTCTACCAGGTGGAAGTGGAGGGAACCGTTTCGCGGGCGGATCTGGAGTCGTTGCGTCGCGGCGTGGTTCTGGAGGACGGACCCACGCAACCGGCGCAGGTGGAGTTCCTCCGGAAACGGAAGACCCGTTCCACGATCCAGATCGAGCTGCGGGAAGGCCGCAAGCGACAGATCCGGAGAATGCTGGGTCTTCTCGGCTACGACGTGGTGCGGCTGCGTCGCACGAGTTTCGGGCCGCTGGCCATCGGTTCCCTGGATCCGGGCAAGTGGCGGGCTCTGGATGCCAACGAGGTGCGGGCGCTGCGGCGCGCGGCCGGTCTTGACGCGGAGGAAACCCAGTGATCCTCATCCTGCGTCCCGCCGTGACCCCGGCGGAGTTCAAGACGATCCTCGATCGCCTGGAGGCGTTGGGCGTCTCCGTGCACCACGCGAAGGGCGCGGAGCGGTCCGTCCTCACGCTGGGCGGCGACCAGGAGATGCTCCTCTCCTCGCAGCTCGAAGCGCTTCCGGGGGTCGATCGCCTGGTCGAGACCCGCAAGCCCTACAAGCTGGCCAGCCGCGACTTCCGCGACGAGAAGACCACGTTCAAGGTGGGGAAGTCGAAGCTCGGCGGGAAGAAGGTCCTGGTCATGGCGGGGCCGTGCTCGGTGGAGTCGCGCGAGCAGTGCTACCTCATCGGGGACGCCGTGGCCAAAGCCGGCGCCACGGTGTTTCGCGGCGGCGCGTTCAAGCCGCGCACCTCTCCCTACTCGTTCCAGGGCCTCGGCAAGGAGGGCCTGGAGATCCTGGCCGAGGTGCGCGAGCGGACCGGGCTGGCGATCATCACCGAGGTGATGGACACGCGCGACGTGGAACTGGTGGCGCAGTACGCGGACATCCTGCAGATCGGCGCGCGCAATGTGCAGAACTTCAGCCTGCTCAACGAGGTGGGGAAGACCCGCGTTCCCGTGTTTCTCAAGCGCGGCATGATGAGCACGATCCAGGAACTGCTCATGTCCGCGGAGTACATCATGTCGAACGGCAACGAGAACGTGATGCTCTGCGAACGCGGCATCCGGACGTTCGACACGGCGCTTCGCAACACCCTGGATCTGTCGGCCGTTCCTCTGCTGCAAAGCCTCACGCATCTCCCGGTCATCGTGGATCCGTCGCACGGCGTGGGGGACTGGCGATTCGTGGCGCCCATGGCCCGTGCGGGAGTGGCGGCCGGCGCGGACGGCCTCATGATCGAGGTGCACCACTCTCCGGAGACGGCGTTCTCGGACGGAGTCCAGTCGCTCAAGCCGCGTCGTTTCGCCGAGGTCATGGCGGAGATGCGCAAGATCGCCCGGGCCGTTGGGCGCACCCTCTGACATGTCAGCGGTGCGATTGCGCGGTCTCCTGCACCCGCCCGGAGACAAGTCCCTCTCCCATCGAGCGCTCATCCTGGCCGCGATTGCCGGTGGGCGCGCGGAACTGAGCGGGTTGAACCCCGGCGCGGACGTGGAATCGACGGCGCAGATCCTTCGCGACCTGGGAGTGGACGTCTCGCGCTCG
>BQJX01000372.1 GCA_021604925.1 Gemmatimonadota bacterium | reverse complement strand
CCGCACGGAAGTTGGCACCGCAGTTGCGTTCGTTTCCGGGCGGTGACCGATGGCGGTTGGAATTGGCCGTCTTCGGCGGATTCCGACGGGGTTCGGCTGTAGGGGATCATGGGGGGCCGGGTCGCCGGAGGATCCAGACCTGAAAAGGGCTCGGCTCCCGGGTGTCGGAGGTCGATAGTCGGGAGTCCCCCTTTCCATCGACCCGGAACGACGGCGCCGTTCGGCGCACCCTCCATGTCTCCGAAGGTCGCGCCATCATCTCGCACTGGCACCGTCCCGTTCGCAAGAGCCCGGGACGTCGAGGAAGGGTATAATGCCGCGTCGATTCGCCTGTCTCAGGAAACCCCGCCTCATGTTGACCGCCCTGCTCCCGATACTGTGGATCGCCGCCTGCGGCGAAGGGCCCGCGTTGGCGCCCACCCAGGCGGACGATCTCGGTGATCCGATGACCCTGGCCGCCATGGGCGAAAAGGGCCGACGCTCCGTCACGGCCGATACGCCCCGCGGGATCCTGGGCAACAGCCTGCCGGGAGGGTGGCGCCCGTTCGCCGACGACTCCCCCTGGAACACGCCGATTCCGGCGGATGCCGCCACGCACCCGAGTTCCGATCTCGTGATCGGGTTCATGGCCTCGGAGAAGGGCTTCATCCGGGCCTCCCGCGAGTACACCATTCCCGTGTGGATCGTGGACACGGAGAGGATGGAGATGCCGATCGTCCGCAGCGACCGGATCTACGACGACTGGGATGCGGACCGCGACGGCTGGTCGGATGTGGGCGCTCCCCTGCATCCGTCAATGTGGTGGGAGGCGACCAGCGATGGTCACATCTGCGTGTTGGATCCGGCCCGGAACCTGGCGTGGGAGATGTCCCGGTTCGACTGGCTGAGCGACGGCACCCCCACCTGCACCACATTCAACGTGTGGGACCTCACCGGCGCGGGGCACGGCGACCACAACGAGGGCGATCGATGGCAATTGCGCGGCGGCCGCGGCTCCGGGTTCCCGCTGATCGCCGGGCTCGTCCGTCCCGAGGAGGTCCGCGCCGGGGAGATTCGCCACGCCCTGGTCTTCACGTTCTCCGAGGTACGCATGTCCGACGAGGGCTGGGACATGTTCGTGGCGCCGCCGGCCTGCCGCGGCGACGGGAACATGGTCGGCGACCAGTATCCGATCGAGGGAATGCGGCTGCAGCTGAATCCCGAGCTGACCGAGAGCGACTTTGACGAGTGGGGACTCACGGAAGAAGCCAAGGTGATGGCCCGCGCACTGCAGACCTACGGGATGTACCTGTGCGACCGCGGCGGCGACATGGCGATCCAGGTGCAACTGCTCTCGGATCGGCCGGCGCTCCACCGCAGTCGCTGGGAGGACCGGCTTCCCGGGTTCTTCAAGTCGATCGAGAAGATCCGCACGGATCAGTTCCGCGTGGTCGACCAGGGCGAGGTCGTGGTCAAGGATTGATCGCGTCGAGAAGAACGCTCTCCAGGGTGGCGGCGTGGGTCGCCCAGGAGAAATGCTGCTCCACAAAACGGCGGGCCTCCACCACCGGGGCTCGCCGTTCTTCGTCCACCGCGAAGTGCTCGCGAACACGCGCTCGGAACTCCGCAACGGTGGTGGCCATGGTCAACGGCGGCGGCGGACCGCTCAGCGGAGAGACCCCGTCGGCCGCGGCCGGGGTGGTGATGACCGGCAGCTCCATGGCCATGGCTTCCAGCACCTTGTTCTGGATCCCCGAGGCGTAGCGAAGCGGCGCAACGAAGTGACTGGCCTGCTCCAGGTACGGCCGCACGTCGTCCACGAGACCGGTCACGGTCACTCCCTCCACCTGCCCGGCCCGCTGCAGCTCCGCGGAGGGATCCTTGCCCACGATCAGCAGACGCGTGTCCGGATACTCGCGGCGAAGCTCGGGGTAGATCTCGCGGATCAGCAGCAGTGCCGCGTCCGCGTTGGGCCGATAGTGCATGGCCCCCGTGAAGACGAGCGTGCGAAGTCCCCGCTCCCTGGACTCCCGCTTCCAGAACTCCGGGTCCACGCCGTTCGGGACCACGACGCCGCGCGGGTCGCTCGGTGCGAGCAGGGCATCCCGATCGCGAGCGGACGCGAACAGGCTGCGCGCGGTGCCGCGAATCACCCTCTTCTCCATCGCCCGCAACCCCTGCCACCCCAGCCACACCCTGGGTCGTTCCTTCCAGCCGGAGTGCTCCAGCCTTCCCCGGAATCGTTCCGACTCGGCGTCGCAGATGTCGGCCACCGCCGGAACCGGGAGCCCGCGCACGGCCGGGAACACCCGCTTGCCGCCGGTGAGGATCACATCGAACGTCGCTGCCGCGGCTTCGGCCGCCACCGCGCGTTGCAGCTCGCGCATGCCCGGCTCGATCCCCCAGAACAGGCGCGCGTCTTCCTTCAGCCAGCGACCGACGGGATGCTGCCGGTCGTGGCGGCGGAACGTGCGGACGTCCTGGACGATCTCCCGCAGGGCGGCCTCGTGGGCCGGCTCGAAGTCGGCCGCCGCCAGCGAGAACAGCCTCACCTCGTGTCGACGCGCGAGCTCCCGCATGAAGTGGTAGTAGCGCAGGTGACCGGCCAGGAGCGGGTACGGAAAGCCGCTCGTCAGATACAGGATTCGCACGGACGCCTCGTCAGACGCGCACGGCCCGAGGGCCGACGACCGGCTCCGCGGGAACCGTCTCGTCCAGGAGCAAACGCGCCAATCGATCGATGTTCCCCGACAGATCGAATTCCGATCGAACCTTGTCGCGGCCGGCCGCCCCCAGGCGCGCCCGCAGGTCCGGATCGCGGGCCAGCTTCTCCAGGGCGGACGCCAGCGCCGACGCATCCCGCGGCGGCACCAGAAGGCCCGACACGTCGCTGTCCACCAGCTCGGGGATTCCCGAGAGGACCGTGGACACGACCGGCAGGCCGGCCACCATGGCCTCCATGAGGGCGACCGGGATTCCTTCGCGCTCTCCGTTCGCCGCCATCACGCTGGGCAACACGAACACATCCGCCTCCGAGATGAGCCGGGTCACCTCCGGTCGTGGCTGGGCCCCCAGGATCTTCACCTCGTGGTCCAGACCGGCCGCCTGGATGCGTTGCCGGATGAGCTCCTGGCGGGGGCCGCCGCCGACGATCTCGCAGAGGAAACGAACGCCCCGTTTCTTCAGGAGCGCGCACGCATCCACGAGATACTCGTGGCCCTTCACTTCGTCGAAACGGCCGATGTTCAAGAGCCGCAGCGGTTGCCCGGTGCCCCGCCGTTCCCGGTACTCGAACACGTCCGGGTCCACTCCGCAATGGACGATCCGGATCTTCTCTCCCACCCAATCCCCGCAGTGCTCCATCATCGTTCGCCGGTTGTACTCGGAGATGGACACGACAAACGCGGCCTCCCGGATCTTGCGGTCCAGCATGCGCTTCTCCACGTGCAGGTCGTGGCCGTGAACGGTGAAGCTGTAGGGTATCCCGGTCAGACGACGAATCACGAGCGCGGACACCGCCGGGTGCGTGGCGAAGTGGGCGTGCACGTGCGTCACGCCGGCTTGCTGCATCTCCTCGGCAAAGCGAACCGATTTCGGAAAGACGCCCAGCGCCCCCACGAAGAAGTTCACGCTCCCGAACGTGCCGCGCAGGACATCGAACAGGGCGCCGCAGTACGCGCGCGGCCTGCGGGCCAGGAAGCGAAGATTGGAGGCCAGGATCGGCAGCGACAGGAACGGATGGAACCGGATGCGTTCCAGGAGCCGGGCCGCCTCGGGATGAACCACCTCCTCCTTCTCGCGCAGCAGCGGATGAACGTCCACGGGGACGCCGCGCTCCTCCAGCGCCAGGATCTCGTACAGGATGAAGGTCTCGGTCACCTTGGGGAAGCGGGACATGATGTACGCGATC
>BQJX01000371.1 GCA_021604925.1 Gemmatimonadota bacterium | reverse complement strand
AAAGGTCGCGGCGAGAGCGATTCCGAGACCGAGCAGCCGGTCCCGCGTGGGCACGCGCATCGTCCTCCGTTCTCTCATTCCGAAGAATCCCCGTTCAACTGGTGGCGGAGTGCCCGGAGCGCGGCCTCCGGGGAGGTGTCTTCCGGGCGAACGGCCCGCGCGGCCTCCAGATCCCGGATTCCGTCCTGAAGCTGTCCCAGCGCCCCCGCGGCCTTGCCCCGCCCCACCAGAGCTTCCCAGTGGGTCGGGTCGTCGGCGAGCAGGCGATCAAAGCGGGCGTGCGCCTCCTCCCAGTACCCCAGAGCGGCCGCCAGGGATCCACACCTGAGCAACGTTTCTTCGTGCGAGGGATCACAGCCGAGCGCGCTGCGGTAGGCGGCGAGCGCTTCGTCTCGCTGTCCGGCCGCCTCCAGAATGGTTCCGTAGTTCGTGTGTCCGGCGGCGATGTTCGGGTTCAGCTCCACGGCGTAGGCGGCCACGCGAAGCGCTTCCGGCAGGTTCCGTCTGGCCTGGTGGACCCGACTCAGGTTGCGGTAGCTGCGCTCGTCGTCCGGGTGGACGCTCACGCAGTGTTCCAGCACGGCCTGCGCCTCGGCGATCCGACCGGAGCTGAAGTACGCGCGACTCAGCTGGTCGAGCAGGCCGCGATCGTCCGGCGCCTCTTCGCGCATCTGCTCCAGGGTGGGCACGACTTCCGAGCCCCGTCCCGCGTCGACGAACGGTCGCGTGGCGGCGAGGCGCCCGCGGAGGGACACCTGGTACTGCTCGATCTCGCCGCGCCACGGATCGCCCCACAGCGGGCTTCCGCGCCGGCCGAGCGCGAGTTCGGTGCGCGCTTCTTCCAGACGACCGGTCTGTCGGTACGCGGTTCCGAGCAGGTAGTGCAGGTAGGGAAGGAACTGCGCCCGCTTCAGGTTCTGCAGCGTGTCCTCCAGCAGGCGGGCGGCGGCCTCGCCGTCGCGACGCTGCAGGTAGACGCGCGCCAATCCCACGGCGCCGGCCGGATGCTGGGGGCGAAGGCGTTGTGCTTCGCGGAAGGAGACCTCGGCGGCGTCCAGATTCCCCTGCGCGAACTCGAACTGTCCGCGTCGCCAGTAGGACGGTGGGTACTCGGGATCGCGCGCGATGGTGCTGTCCAGCCGGGCCACCGCGCGCGGGTACTCCCCGAGCTCCCCGAGCACGATGGCGGACTGGTAGTACCAGCGCGCGTCGGCCGGGTTCAGCGTGATCGCCTGTTCGTACGTCTGCACGGCCTCGTCCGCCAGGCCGTTCGCGTCGTACGCCATGGCGAGCGCGCCTCGCGCGTCGGCGTTGGTGGGCTCCGCTTCGACCCGGTCGACCAGATCGTCCAGGAGCTGGGCGACATCTTCGTGGAGAACCACGTTTCCGCGATGGACCACCGGAGGTCCCTGCGGCGCGCAACCGCCCAGCGGTCCGGCGAGCGCCAGTGCCAGCACAACGGCCGTGAAGCGGCCGCCCACCCGCGCGGCGCACCGCCCCGCGGTCACTTCGGCTTCCCGGCGGCCGCGTTCCGCCACCTCGCCCGCCGAGCGGCCAGGTCCTCGTCGCCGGGATGATGCTTCACGGCCGCGTCCCACACGGAGTCCGCACGGGTGCTCTGACCGAGTTCGTTCAGGGCCGTGCCCAGCGCGATCAGCGCGGTCCGGTTGGATCGCTCCAGCGCCAGCGAGGCCTGCGCCCACTCCATGGCCTCTTCGAAGTCGCGCATCCGCACGTGCAACTCCGCACGGTCGGCCAGGTAGTCGGGCTGATCCGGAGATCGCCGCAGTGCCTCGTCGGACGCCTCGCGCGCGGTGTCCAGCCTTCCGCCGGCCAGGTACATGCGCGCCAGATTGCCGAAGGGTGCGGCGTTCGACGGGTCCGCTTCGGTCGCGCGGAGAAAGTCCACCGCCGCCTCGCGGAGCCGCCCCTGCCGCTGCGCGGTCTCGCCCCGCCCGTTCAGCGCCTGCGACAGCAGTCGGCTGATCGTGGGCGACGACGGGTGCAGGCGGAGCGCCTCTTCCACGAGGCGCATTCCTTCCAGGCCGCGCCCCTCCCGAAACGAAAGCCGCGCGTCGTTCTCCAGAATGGCGGCGCGCCGGATGCGCGGAAGTTCCTGGAGGAGCTCGGGGGGCGCGTTCTGGAGGAACTGCTCGGTTCCGCCGGCGCTTGCGTTCAAGGCGCGGAAGAGTTCCGGAATCGTGTCCCGGTGCAGCAGTCGCGGCGCTTCGAACTCCAGGTAGAGGTTGTCGTCCGAGTTGGGAGGCATGTCGCCGATGAAGCGATCGAGGGCGTCGCCGGCCAGGACGTTCTTGGCGAGCAGACTGAGAACGTCCGGCGTTTCCATGTCGCGAATCAGGCTCCGGATCTCCGGGCTGCTCCCCTTGCGAAGCACGCGGTCCACATCGAAACCGAGCTGCTCGTCTCCCGCCACGATCACGAAGTCGCCCCAGGCGCCGATCCACAGCGAAGCGCGGGGGAAGCTTTGCCGGACCGCCGCCAGCACGGAGCGAAGCGCATCCGAAGAGAGCGAGTAGCCCTGGATCCACGAGACAAGGATCCCGCCGGGGTTCAGATGGGCGGCCGCCGCCTCGTAGAACTCCACGGCCATCAATGAACCCACGCCGGAGTTCCACACGTTCGACGGCGCCGACACGATGAGATCGTAGGTCTGGTCCGTCATCCGCAGGTGGTTCCGTCCGTCCCCCACGATGAGATGGAACCGCGGATCGTCCAGGATGTGGTTGTTCGCCTCGTCGAACCAGCGCGCGCCGCGGGCGACCGCTTCGGAGATCTCCACGCAGTCCACGCGCTCCACGCCCGGATGCCGCGCGGCGGCGGACGCGGTGATCCCGCTCCCGAGACCGATCACGAGCACGTCGCGCGGCTGCTCGTGCAGCACCGCCCCGAGCCCGCCCATCACGATCTGCGTGCTGAGGTCCGCGGTGTTGCTCGCCTCCGTCACGCCGTTCATCTGCATGCTCAACTCGCGGCCCCATCGCCGCACCGTGATCGTGGAGGTGATTCCCTCCTCCATGAACACGAGTTCGCGACGATCCTCGGCCAGGTCCGCCTCGCCGAATCGCCGCAGATCGATCGCGACCGTGAACCCGCCGCGCGTGAGTCGGCTTCGGTTCCAGTCCGGAAGCATCCCAACGCCCAGCGCCGTGATCGCGACGACCGCGCCGGCGAGCACCAGGGATCGCCGGGACGGACGGGCCAGCAACAGCCCGCACGTCGACGCTGCCAGGAGTCCCGCGCCCACGAGGATTCCGCCGCGCAACCCCACGGCGGGAATGAGCAGGAAGCCCGCGGCCCAGGAACCCAGGATGGCTCCGACCGTGTTCGCGGCGTACACATCGCCCACCGAGCGCCCCACTCCGTCCCGGTGGCGCAGGATTCCCACCGCCAGCGGGAACGCCGCTCCGGATAGGAAGGTGGGCGGTAGCAGCGGGATGGCCGTGACCACGAAGCGACCCAGAATGCCTTCGAACCAGCTGCCGCTCCCGCGGGCCGAGAGTTCCATGAACAGGCCGGGCAACCGATCGAAGACCGGGAGCAGCGCGATGGCCAGCAACCCGATGGCCGCGGGAATCGCCACGAACAGGTCCTGCGCGCGCGCCGGGTGTCGGCGGAGCAACCGCGCGGCCCAGGCGCTTCCGCCGGCGATTCCCATGAGAAAGACGCTCAGCACGATGGCAAACGAGTAGGTAGTGCCGCCGAGCGCCAGCGACAGCGTACGGGTCCAGAGGATCTCGAACGCCAGCGCCGCGAATCCCAGGATTCCCGTGGTGGCCAGCACCAGAGGGCGGGAGATCGACGACGAAGTTGCCGGAACGGCGACCGAGGGCGTGCCCGGGGACGGGCCCGAATCCGCGGGGGGCGTCTCGGCGCG
>BQJX01000370.1 GCA_021604925.1 Gemmatimonadota bacterium | reverse complement strand
GCCATCAGCCACGCCGTCCTTCCGGGCATCGCGGTGGCGTTCCTGATGACGGAGAGTCGCAGCTCGTTGCCCATGTTCCTGGGAGCGGTGGCCCTGGGCGGAGTGACCGCGTTCCTGGTGCAGTTCCTTTCGCAGAAGGGGATCCAGGGTGACGCCGCCATCGGCGTGACGTTCACGTCGCTGTTCGCGCTGGGCGTCGTGCTGATCTCCCTCTACGGATCGCACGTGGATCTCGATCTGGAGTGCGTGCTGTACGGAGAGATCGCCTACACGCCGTTCGACACGATCGTTCTGAACGGGCGAGACATCGGCCCGCGGGCGCTGTGGGTGAACGCGTCGCTGTTCGCATTGAACGTGGCCGTCATCGGGCTGCTGTACAAGCAGTTCAAGCTGTGCGCGTTCGATCCGGAGCTGGCCGCGTCCGTCGGCATTCACGTGGAGCTCATGCACTACGTGTTGATGGCGCTGGTCGCGGTGACCACGGTGGGCGCGTTCGAGAGCGTCGGCGCCATCCTGGTCGTGGCAATGCTGATCGTGCCCGCGGCCACGGCCTACCTGCTCACCGACCGGTTGGACCGCCTGTTGTTGATCGCGGTGGCGTTGGGCGTGGCGTCGTCGGGGTTCGGCTACCGCTTGGCGGCCGCGCTGGACGCGTCGATTGCCGGGGCCATGGCCACGGTGGCGGGAGCGTTCTTCCTCGCGGCGTTCCTCTTCTCTCCGCGCCACGGAGTGCTGGCCCGCCTCTGGAGCAACGTCCGCATGCGGCGCTACGTGGCGGAAGAGGACGTGCTGCTGTGGGCCGGCCGCGCTCTCGAGGCCGCCGCCGGAGCGGGGTTCACGCTACGGGACATTCCCGGGGGCGCCGCGGGGCCGACCGACCGCATCCGTCCGGTGCTGGCGCGCCTGCGACGCGCGGGCCTGGTCATGCTGCAGAACGGGCGCTATTTCCTCACGCGCACGGGAGAGGTCCGCGCCTACGATCTGATCCGCCGCCATCGGCTCTATGAGAGCTATCTGGGGGAACTCGGCTACGAGCCGGACCACGTCCACGATCCGGCGGATCGCGTGGAGCACTTCATCCGGCGGGACCTTGCGGCGGAGGTGGAGGCGGCGGCCCACTTCCCCAGCGTGGATCCGCACGATCGCCCAATCCCGCCCCGGGACAATCCGGACCCGGAGGACGCGGGAACCCGCTAGCGGCGGACGCTCAGGGAGGCGATCACCTCTTCCAGGTGGGCGGCGACGGGACGGGGATCCTCCGCGTAGGGAGCCACCCAGGCTTCCCACTCCTCGTCGGTGAGCCGGGAGCCGGGCAGCGCCTCCAGCGCCACCCGAAACGAGTCGGGATGGGCCGAGTACCGCTGGGCGAGGAGAATCACGTCTTCGTAGTAGCCCAGGAAGTCCGACCCCGCCTTCTCGTCGATGGCGCGGGACGCCGCGATCGTCTCCGCGTCGGCGCGGGGTCCGTCCTGCTGCCCACAGGCGGTCAGGCCGGTCAGTGCGGCCAAGGCGAGTCCGATCCACCCGCGACCGGCGAACAGAATGGGTGGCACGCGGCGTCTCCCGGGTCAAAGCGATGGAGCAACGTTCCTCGAACCTAGCATCGTGATGCGCGCGCAGAAAGCGGGAACTTGTTGCAGCGGAATACGTTCGACTCTATAACATGGGCCTGGGGCGGTGCCGGACCTCGTCTGGAAACGGGCCGCGGTGCCGGAGCGCTCGTGCCACCCTCCGGTGGTTTTCCCTCCTCGTGGAGCTGGAAGCGGATGGGTTGTTCCGTGCGAGCTGCGATCGGCGCACCGGGTCGATGGGCAGCGCTAGTCTGGGCCTCGCTGATGATCGCGCTCCCGGCAATGGGCCAGACGTGGACATCCCTGGAGCCGCTGGATCTGAGCCGCTTCTCGCTGGAGTCGATCGAGTTCCAGGGCGACTTCCCGCAGTCCGAGCAGGAGCTCCGCTCGGCCATCCGCTCGTCGAGCTCCGGATTCTCGCGGCTTCTTCCCGTGAACATGAACCGCCTGGATGCGGACGTCCCGCGGCTGCGCAAGTACTTCAGCTCGCTCGGCTACTGGAACGCGCGTGTGAATCTGCGCAGGGAGTTCGACGAGGAGCGGCGGCGCGCGCGCGCGGTCTTCGAGATCCAGGTGGGGCGGAAACGCGTGGTCGGTCGCATCTCGGTGACCGGCGCGCAGGTCCTGGCCGAGGAGGAGATCCTGGCCAGCGTGGAGCAACGGCTCGGCGATCCCTTCGACTACCTGGCCACGGATCGCGACCGGCGGCGCATCGAGAGCCGGTACGCCAACGACGGCTTCTACGATGTGCAGGTGATCGCCGACATCCGACCCACCTCCGACCCGGATGCCGACCCCCGCGTGCACGACATCGTCTACCGGATCGATGAGGGCAGCCGGATGTTCGTGGGCGCGATCGCCGTGGAGGGCAACACGCTCACCCAGGACAGGATCATCCTGCGCGAGCTCACGTTCCGTTCGGGAGAAGTGCTGAGCCGCGATCTCGTCGACGAAAGCCGCGCGCGGCTATACGCCAGCGGGTACTTCTCCCGCGTGGAGATCCTGCCCGATCCCAACGGCGTGCGAGCCGAGCGGGTGGACGTGATCATCCGCGTGCAGGAACGGACCATGCGCTTCGTCGGACTCGGCGTGGGGTACGGACAGCAGCCGGACCGCCAGCAGATCCGGCTGTCGGGCGAGTGGGGACATCGGAATCTCTGGGGGCGCGGCAAGCGGGCCACGCTGCGGGGAATCCTCGCGACGGAGATCTCGAACGCGCCCGAGACCCGGGTGGAGGCCCGGCTCGTGGAGCCGTGGCTGTTCAACACCCGGACCGTCGGGAGTGTGGAGCTCTCGTACGACAAGGGCGAAGAGACGATCACGGTCACCCAGGGCGAAGACACCGGCGACCCCGTGATCACGTCCCTGGAGTACGACCTGCGTCTCGTGTCGCTGGTGCTGAACCTGAACCGGCAGCTGACCCGTCACACGCGCGGGTTTTTGGCGGCACAGAACGAATGGGCGGATCTGGACGCGAACCCGGACGTGGAAGCCGCCATTCCGGACGACAGCCGCCCGGACATCACCCGTATCGTCTCCTTCTCCCTGGAGCGGGATCGCCGCAACAACTACTTCGATCCGTCGCGCGGGTTCCTCAACCGCGTGACCGCCAGCGTGGCGGGTGGCATCCTGGGCGGAGACAACGAGTTCTGGAAGGTGCAGGTGGAGTCCCACTGGTTCCGCACGGCGAAGGGCCTCACCCTGGCCGGGCGGCTGAGGGTCGGCTACGAGCAGCCGTTCGGTCGGACGGAGGTGGTCCCGGATCGTCAGCGGTTCAAGCTGGGAGGTCCCAACTCCGTTCGCGGCTACGACTACCAGTCCATCGGGCCGGGCGACTTCCTCATCCTGAGCAACTTCGAGACCCGGGTGCCGCTCTTCTGGATCGTGTCCGGGGTGGTCTTCATCGACGCGGGAAATGCGTGGGAGGATGTTGACGACGTCCAGTGGAAGGACTTTCGTATCACCGAGACGGACGACGACCTCCTCCGCTCGACCGAGAAGGATGTGCGTTACGCGACCGGGGTGGGGCTTCGTTTCACCACGCCGGTGGGGCCGATCCGGTTCGACGTGGCCCGGAAGCTGAAGATCCTTCCGGGCGAGGACCGATCGAAGCGATGGGGCTACGAACTCAGCCTGGGACACGTGTTCTGATGAGATGGAATCCGCGCAAGTTTCGCACCGCGGCGCTGTGGCTGGCCGTGTTCGCGGCCGTGTTCGCCGCCGGGGCCGCCATCCTGCTGGAGTCGGGGGTCCTCACGCCGGTGATCGTGCAGGCCGTCAACGACGAGCTGGAGCCGTCGGGCCTCGTGTGCGATGCGGCGTCGA
>BQJX01000369.1 GCA_021604925.1 Gemmatimonadota bacterium | reverse complement strand
GGGCTTCATCGCTCTGCCCGAGCAACCGGCGCGCCGCCGCGTGGAACTGTTCCGGAGTCACCTCCGACCAGCGGGGATCTTCCCCGCCGGAAACCGCTTCCCCGAACAGCGCCGTCGACAGATCCCGAATCACGGCGAAGTTCGCGTACGAGTGGGGCGCGGCCTCGTTGGGCTCGGCACTCGACGCGAAGTGCCGGACCAGGCGCGCGCACGTCTCTTCCGCAAATGCGAACTCGGTCAGCTTGGCCCGGTACTCCAGGTCGATCTGCTCCAGCTCGGGAAAGATCCCGTAGTCGGCAAAGTGGCGACCCTCGTGCTGGAGGTAGCTCACCCGAAAGCGCTCCGAATCGAGATCGTAATCGTCGCGCAGGCAGAAGAGGCTGTCGCGCGTGGCCCAGCCGCCCGTGGACGCAGCCCCGAACGTGGCGAAGTGTGCCCACCCGCGCACCAGGAATCCGCCGATGAACACCACCGGCACCGACACGTTCGTGTCCGTCAGCGTCACGTCGTAGGGAACCGCCTCGCGGTCCGTCCAGAGCATCAGCTCCAGGAGCGGGCGGGTGCGACCGTTGATGACGGAAAGTCCCCGCGCTTCGATCGCGCTCGTCAGGCGGTCCAGGGTGTTGTCGTCTTCGCCGTTCCCACCGCGGCCGGCGGGGCTCGCGGCACCGTTCCGGACTCCGCCGGGAACGCCGGCCTCGTCCAGCAACGAGCGGAGACGCCGCTTGAGCTCCGCTTCGCCTTCCTCCAACGGCACGTCGCCCATGAGCGCCGCCGTCCAGTACTGCTCGTACGCGTTCACGACACGCTGCACGAACGCGTCACCGCTCACGGGCGGGCGCGCCTCCTTGCGGAGCACGAATCGATCGCGGAAGTTCCGGGCCAGCGTGCCCTCGTCCTCGGTCGCCGCGTCCTCCGTTTCGAAGAGCGACGCGGCATTCGACAGATCGCCCTGGAGAGCCATCGAGATGTACCGGTGAGTCGGCTCCGCCATCGCGGCGATGGGGACAACCCCGCCGCCCGCGCCCGCCAGCGCGGCGACGAGCACCGCGAGCCCGGCCGAAGTCGGCAAAGACGTGTGAGATGAGCAAGACGCGCGAAGACGGCGAGGACCGCGAACGCTGGGAGGGAACGAACGGTGGAACCCGGAACGTGCAGACACGGCTTTCTCCTGAAATGAAACGCGGCGAACGGGCTGCTTCTGGCGGTGGGACGACCGCCGGCTCCCGTTCGTTTGAATCCCGTCGCTCTGTCAGGATCCTGCAAGGAATGGGTCCGTTCCGTCGTGAGCGACCGCTTCCTGTCGTAGGATTCCAACCGGCGCAGGATCGCGCCGGTCGTTCCTTCCACCCAGGAGTTCCAGCGATGCGCCAGTCCCTGCTCTGGATCGGATCGTTCGCCGCCATCGGATCGTTCGCCGTTCTGGCCCCCACGCCGACGGAGTCGCAGACCCGGTGGCATTGGCCGGAGAAGTCCGAGAACCTGAAGGTGCTGCCCGAAGACACCAGCAGCCGGAAGCTCCGCGCCATCATGTCCGGCTTCACCCGCGCCCTGGGCGTTCGCTGCGAACACTGCCATGTCGGCGAGGCCGGACAGTCGCTGTCCACGTTCGACTTCGTTTCGGACGAGAATCCGAACAAGAACCGCGCCCGCGAGATGCTCCGCATGTTGGGCTCGGTGAACGACCACCTGGACAAGATCGAACCGAGCGGACCGGAGCGGACGAACATGTGGTGCCACACGTGCCACCACGGGACCCCGCGTCCGATGCGGCTGGAAGAGGCGCTGCTGGAGACGTACGCCAGCAAGGGCACGGAGGACGCGGTGAACCAGTACCGCGAACTGAGGGAGCGCTACTACGGACGGGGTGCCTACGACTTCGGCCAGGCCTCGCTGAACGTGGTCGGCTACGAGATGCTGGGCCAGGGCGACGTTGCCGGCGCCCGCGAGATCTTCACGATCAACACGGAGCAGTTCCCCGAGTCCCCGAACACGTGGGACAGCCTTGCCGAGGCCCACATGATCGCCGGAGAGACCGAGCGCGCCATCGAACTGTATGAGAAGGTGCTGCAGATGGATCCCGAGAGCCAGAACGCCCGCGACATGCTGGCCAAGCTGCGTGGAACCGGTACCGAGGCCGTCACCGAGTAGAGATCCTCTCCCCGCCACCTTTCCCCTGGAGGAGTCATGAGGTCATCCCGCGTTTTCGGAATCATCCGCTGGGTGCTGGCCGTGCTCCTGGCGCTTGCGTACTCCCTGGCCGCGCTCGGCAAGCTCACCGGTGCCGCTACGGAGCAGTTCGCCGGGTGGGGCTACGCGCCCTGGTTCGCAATGCTGATCGGCGGGTTGGAACTGGCCGGCGGCGTGGGGCTCCTCGTCCCCAAACTCACGCGCACGGCCGTGCTGGGTCTTACCGGAATCATGCTCGGCGCCATCTACACGCATGTTGCCAACGCCGAAGCCGGGCAGGCCCTGCGGCCCGTGATCTTCCTGGCGCTTCTGTGGACCCTGAGGTGGCTGCGGGGAAAGGCCGCCGCCTAGGCCGCGGGCAGGTTCCATTCGCCGCGGTCGAACGCCGCCCACTCCTGGTGGACACGTTCTTCCACGCGGGCGCGGAACTGCTCCACCTCGTCCGCGTTCCGGGGGAACGCCAGCGACTCCACTTCCTCACGGACCTCGGGCGGAAGATCGCGGTCGAGATACCGGAACCCGAAGTCGAAGCGCTCCGGGCAATAGCGCATGCGCAACAGCTCCACGAACAGCTTGAGCGTGAAGCTCTGGTACCAGTAGGCCGCCTCGGCGGGGAATCCGCGAGCCACCGCCCGGATGGGCAGCGCCTGGAACATCAGGAAGGTCTCGCGAATCGAAGTGAAGCGAGCGTGCAACTTGCGCGCGTGCGGCTCCCAATCCAGGTCCACGGGCGCCATCAGGTTCTCCGGGTCGTAGAGCACCTTCACCTCGCCGTGCCGCTCCCGCTCCACGAAGCGATCCGGCGCACTGCGACGCAGCACGCAGATGTCCACGAAGTGGTGCGGGTCCGCATCGCGAAGGCGCGCAAACACCTGCGAGTGCCCGTGCCACGTGGGCTCCGGCAACCGGTACCGGAACTCCACGGGCGAGAGATCTTCCAGGATCGCGTCCATGCGTTCAAATGCGTCCTCGACCCGATCATCCTCCACGACCACGGACAGATCGATGTCCGAGTAGGCGTCCGTCCGCCCCGTGGCATCGCTGCCCCCCAGGCTGACCGCCAGCACGTAGGGCTCCTGGGGCAGCCCCGCCGCCACCGCGTCAATGATCTGTTGTCGGGAGATCTCGGCCTGCTTCACGTTCCCCTCCGTTGGGTTGGCTACCTGAGACGTTCCAGCCGCCGGGACAGTTCCCCCAGCGGCGTGCGCAGGACGTAGAAGTACGTTCCGGACGGCAGCCCGTCTCCCTGCAGCTGGACCGTGTGTTGGCCCGCTTCGTAGCTACCGCGGGCCAGCGTTCGGACGCGCCGTCCCCGCACGTCGAAGAGTTCCAGCGAGGCCGGCCCCGCGACCGGCGAAGCCCACGACACGGTGGTGTGATCGCGAAACGGGTTGGGACGATTCTGCGCCAACGAGAAGCCGGCCACGGGCGGCGCCTCGGAACCCGGCGACCCGGTCGGATCCACGCTCTCCACCAACCGAAGGAAACGATCCACGGGCACGTTCGTGTACACGTCGTGTTGCCCCAGCGGCCAGTCGATGAGGAGCGAGTCCACGAGGGCGGCGTCTCCCAGCCCGAACGCCGCCTCCAGCGGGGGCTGCGTGTTGTATCCGGTCTGCCCCACGATCTCCCGCATCTGCCAGCGCGGCGACCCGTCGATCGTGGCGAGTACGCGTACGCGGGTTCCAATCGCCGATCGGTTCGTGA
>BQJX01000368.1 GCA_021604925.1 Gemmatimonadota bacterium | reverse complement strand
TGGCGAAGCTCCCGCACGGAGTGCTGCGTGGGCTTGGTCTTCAGCTCCGCGGCCGCGGCCACCCACGGCAACAACGTCACATGGATGAACAGCAGGTTCTCCGGCCCCACGTCCAGGCGCAGCTGGCGGACCGCCTCCAGGAACGGCAGGCTCTCGATGTCGCCGACCGTACCGCCGACCTCCACGATCACCACGTCCGTGCGGTCGCCGTCCGAAAGCTTGCGGATGCGATCCTTGATCTCGTCGGTGATGTGGGGAATGACCTGCACGGTCCCGCCGAGGTAGTCGCCGCGGCGCTCCATGCTGATCACGTGGTGATAGATCTGCCCGGACGTCACGTTGTTGTCGCGACTGAACGACTGATCCAGGAATCGCTCGTAGTGGCCCAGGTCCAGATCCGTCTCGGCACCGTCGTCGGTCACGAAGACCTCGCCGTGCTGGAACGGGTTCATGGTTCCGGGATCCACGTTGATGTACGGATCGAGTTTGAGAAGCGTCACGGAGAATCCCTGACACTTCAGCAGCCTTCCGAGCGAAGCCGCGGCCACGCCTTTGCCGAGCGCGGAGACCACTCCCCCGGTCACGATCACGTACTTGGTCATCGAGCCACCCCCTCGCTCCGATTGCGGAGTACGACTTCCACCCGGGCCACGTCCTCGGGACGATCCACACAGATCGGCTCGTCCCGGATCGCGACAACTCTGATTCTCCATCCTAGCCGGAGTGCCCGCAACTGCTCCAGATCCTCCAGCGCTTCCAGACCCTCCCGCGGCGCCGCCACGAACTCGCGAAGCGCGTCGCGGCGAAATCCGTACGTCCCCACGTGCTTCCAACCGGCGAGATCCCGCTCGCCCGCCCCCAGCGCGGGAGCTCCTGCCGCTTCGTTCCGGAACGGGATGGCCGCGCGGGAGAAGTAGAGAGCGTCTCCCCGGTCGTCCACCACGATCTTGGCCACGTTCGGATCCTGCCGATCGGCCTCGGTCACGCCGCGCACCGCCAGCGTGGCCATGCGCACGTCCAGATCCGCGAACGCCTCCACCAGAGCATCCACCGCCGGCGGCGACAGCAGCGGCTCGTCGCCCTGCAGATTCAGGACCACGTCGGCCGCCGAGTCCCGGACCGCCTCGGCCACGCGATCGGTGCCGGTGGCGTGCTCCGCACTCGTCATGCGCACCTCGGCGCCGGCGTCGCGGGCGGCCTGGGCGATCCGGTCATCGTCCGTAGCCACCAGGACCTGGTCCACCTTGCGGGCCGCCTGCGCCGCCGCGACCACCCAGGCGATCATCGGCCTCCCCAGGATGGGCGCCAACGGCTTGCCCGGAAATCGCCGCGAGGCGTAACGCGCCGGAATCACCGCGACCACGCTCACTGACCGCCTCCCAAAAAGAGGAGAGGCCGCCCCTTTCCCACCAGAAATCTGGCGGAAACGAGGCGGCCTCCCGTGGTACCGGGGCCGTTCGTCACGGGATCAGCCGTGGAGAAGTCATCCTCCTCGGGACACTGGGTCCCCCTGCCCGAATTCATCCTGCCTGGCGTTGCCCGGATCGTTCCGGGCACGACTACTGGACGGCGGCATCCGCCGGCAGCACCGAAACGCGCTTCTTGTTCTTCTTGAACCGCTCGAACGACACGTGCCCGTCGATCAGCGCAAACAACGTGTGGTCGTTTCCGAGTCCCACGTTCCGGCTCGGGTGCGTCCGGGTACCGCGCTGACGAACGAGAATGGAGCCGGCCGTCACGAACTGGCCGTCTCCCACCTTGACGCCGAGCCTCTTGGAATTGCTGTCGCGACCGTTCTTGGAACTGCCGCCGGCCTTTTTGTGGGCCATCTTCTTACCCCTTGCAAATGCCGACCGGAACGGCCGAACGAAACCGACTTAGGCCACGATCTCCTTGATCCGGATCGCGGTGAACGGTTGGCGATGCCCGTTCTTTCTCTGGTAACGCTTCCGCCGCTTTTTCTTGAAAATGATGATCTTTTTGTCGCGGCCCTGCTCCAGGACCTCGGCGACGACTTTTGCGCCGTCCACGGTGGGCTTGCCCACGGTGGTGCCGGAGTCGCCCTGGACAAGAAGGACGCGATCGAAGTCGAACGTCTGTCCGACCTCAGCGTCGATCTTGGGGATGCGAAGGGTCGCGTCGGGTTCCATGCGGAACTGCCGACCGCCCGTATGAACGATGGCGTACACGGTCTCGATATCTCCCAATTGTTTCCCAGTCACAAACCGGACCATTGAACGGCATCCGCCCCCCGCTGTCAAGGGGCCGATGCCGACCGGCTGGAACGGCCCGAACGGGGCCTTTAGAGCGGCGGACGAAGGCCACAGTAGGGGCTCCGGGGCGGTTCGGCAAGGGTTTCGGGCCTGGCGGGGTGCGCCGGCCCGCGCCGGAACGGAAAAAGGCGCCCCCGAAGGGACGCCCAATCTCCTGCTCCAAGCTCGTGCCCGGCCCCGGCCCCGGCCCCGGCCCCGGCTCCGGCTCCGGCTCCAGCCCCGGCGGCCACCCCGGCCCGCCCTCCGGATCCGCCCGGAAACGCCTCCTAGGAGAACTTCTCCGTGACGTCCCGTCCACGATCGTCCAGGACCTTGATGTCATCCGGATGGTGATCGCGGTCCTCGCGAACATCCACCGCGATGTCGAACCGATTCTCCAGGGCGGCAATGCGGTCAAAGCCGTCCTCCAGCAGGTAGTCGGCGCGTCCCGGGCTGACCCGCAGCTCGATCCGCGGCATCAGGGTGTTCCTCCCCGCCCGGCGGATGATCCGCTCCACCATGGTCAGGAAGGTGGTGTCGGACAGGATGGTGCCCGAACCGGCGCACTCCGGACACGGCACGGACGAGTACGACGAGATGGCCGGACGAACCCGCTGCCGCGTCATTTCCACGAGCCCCAGATCGGAGATCGGGAACGTCTTGGACCGGGCGCGATCCTGCTTGAGGTGTCGGCGCAGCTCTTCCAGAACGGCGGCCCGGTTCTCCTCGATGGCCATGTCGATGAAGTCGATCACCACGATCCCGCCGATGTCCCGCAGACGAAGCTGCCGCGGAATCTCGCGGGCCGCCTCCAGGTTGCAGCGGAAGATGGTGTCTTCCTGGTCGGACTTGCCCTTGAAGCGCCCGGTGTTGATATCGATGGCGATGAGCGCCTCCGCCTCGTCGATGCAGAGGTAGCCGCCCTTCTTCATCCAGACCTTGCGGTGCAGGGTCTTCTCGATCTCCGGCTCGATCTCGAACGAATCGAAGATGGGGGTCTCATCCTCGTAGAGCTCGATCCTCTCCGCGAGGTCCGGCGAGATCGACTCCACGTACTCCAGGATCTCCTCGTACTCGCCCGAATCGTCCACGATCAGACGGTCGAACTGGTCCGAGAACATGTCCCGGATGAGCCCCGTGGTCAGCGTGAGATCCTGATGGATCGGGCACGGCGCGGCCTTGCGCTCGGCTTCGCGCTGCATCTTCACCCACAGGCTGTGCAGGTAGCCGATGTCGCTGGCAAACGCCTCTTCCGGCTCGCCGGAGCCCACGGTCCGCGTGATGACGCCGCTGCCCTTGGGCCGGTGCTTCTGGATGATCTGGCGAAGCCGCGTGCGCTCGCCCCGGTCCTCGATCTTGCGGGACACGCCGATGTGATCCATGTCCGGCATGAGCACCACGAAGCGTCCCGGCAGGCTGACCTGCGCGGTGACCCGCGGGCCCTTGGTGCCGATCGGCTCCTTGATGACCTGGACGACGAGCTCATCGCCCTTCTTCAGCTGTTCCTCGATCGGCGTGCGCTTGGCCTGGTCCCGGCGCGAAGATCCACCGTTTCCGTTGCCGTTGTCGTCGTCGTCGAGGCCCAGGGATTCCGGGTCGACCGAGAGATCCGAGACGTGAAGGAACGCCCCCTTCTCCAGACCGATGTCCAGGAAGGC